>DATNBU010000003.1 GCA_035571835.1 Candidatus Limnocylindrales bacterium
GGCTTCCATTTCATGGATGTCGCCAGCTACGAACAGATCTGCATGAAGGCCGACGAGCTCGGCGACGGCGCCGGCTTTCTCAAGGAAGGCCTCGAAGACATTCGCTCGGTTGTGTTCAACGGCAAGGTCATCTCGATCGACCTGCCGAACACCGTCGTGCTGCGCGTGGTCGAGACGGCGCCGTCGTTCAAAGGCGCGACCGCCCAGGCGCAGACCAAACCGGCGCTGCTCGAGACCGGCATCAGCATCCAGGTGCCGGCCTACATGGAAGCCGACGAAGACATCGTCGTCGACACCCGCGACGCACGCTTCATCAGCCGCGCAAAGGGCTGAAGCGGAAGCTCAGGCCGCGCTGTTCGACCGACCGCCGGATACGATTCGGCCAAGGTCTCTTCGGGACACTCCGAGAGTCAGCAGTGACCGGATCAGAAGGTCGAGCGAAACCGCTTCGTCCCCGGCTTCCATTTTCGCGATCCTCGATTGACTGGAGCCCAGGCCCGCGGCGAGTCGCGTCTGCGTCATCGACTTGCGGGTGCGCGTCTTTTTCAAGGCATCCGCCAGTGCGAGCCGGAGATCCACGCAAATCTCCTCGACAGGCGACAGACCCAGGAACTCGCCGGCGTCGCCGACCTTCCAGCCTTTCGCCTGGAGTTTTTTTCGCCGTTCAGCGCGCACGAAGATAACTCAGGAGCCTGCGTCGGCAGTTCTCAATGACCCTCGCCGGCAGGGCGTCGGTTTTTTTGGAGAAGACTTCAAGTAGCACGATGGCATCCCTCTCGATTCGATAGACGATTCGCCATTCGACTCGTCCGTCGCTGATTCGCAGCTCGTGGCATCGCAACCCGACTATGGGAAGCGGCCGAGAGTGGGGAAGCGGCAGGCGCTCTCCAAGCTGAAGTCTGCGCAACAGCCGCCCGGCCTCCTGTCGAGCCGTCTTGGAGAACGGCGGAGTACGAACCTCATTCTGCAACCAGACGAGAGGTCTGGCCTCGGGTCGAAGGTATATCAGTTTCGACATATCGGCAAGTTCGTTCGCAGGCCGAGCATGTCGCTGCCGGTCGGTCATCCGCAATGACACAGGTGTCGTCATCTGCACGCCCGCGCCCTTGGCCTTCGCGCGCTTTCGCCGCTATATCTTCGCGGTCATGGCGTTCTCGTTCACCAAGCTTCACGGATGCGGCAACGACTACCTGTTCGTCGACTGCACGAACGGCAGCACATTGCCCGGTTCCGCGGAGATCCCGGCGATCACGCGATACGTGTCCGATCGCCACACCGGTGTCGGCAGCGACGGCGTGATCCTGATCTGTCCGGATGCTGCGGCCGACTTCCGCATGGAAATGTACAACGCCGATGGCAGCCGCGGCATCATGTGCGGCAACGGCATCCGCTCGCTCGCCAAGTACGTCTACGACCACGGACTGACGGCGAAGAAGAGCCTGCGCGTCGCAACCGACTGCGGCGTCAAGAAGCTCGACCTCGAGATCGAAGGCGGCCGCGTCTCGCGCGTGCGCGTCGAGATGGGTCAGGCGATCCTCGAAGGCCGCAAGATTCCGGTCGACGCCGACGGCGTCGTCATCAACGAACCTTTCGAAGCGGCCGGCCGCAGCTGGAACATCACCTGCGTGTCGATGGGCAATCCGCATTGCGTGACGTTCGACGTCGATCCCGACACGATCGAGATCGAGCGCATCGGCCCGAAGTTCGACTTTCATCCGTTCTTTCCCGAGCGCGTCAACACCGAGTTCGTGCGCGTCGACACGCCGACCGAGCTCACGATGCGGGTCTGGGAGCGCGGCTCCGGCGAAACCTTCGCATGCGGCACCGGCGCGTGTGCGGCGCTGGTTGCCGGCGTGCTGACGGGACGCACCGAGCGGCGCGGCATCGTGCATCTGCGCGGCGGCGATCTCGAAATCGAGTACCAGGACGACGGCAACGTCGTGATGACCGGACCGACCGTCGAAGTCTTCTCCGCCACCATTGAAATTCCGCCGGGCATCCAATCGACCTCAGCCTCTTCAAGATCCGCGCGCCCGGATGCCTTGAGACCGGGCCTTACGGCCTGACCGCGAAACGGCGAACCACAGGAGCCAGGACCATGTCCGTGATTTTCAAGGGAACGTTTACGGCGCTGGTGACGCCCTTCCGCGACGGCGAGATCGATGAAGGCGCGCTGCGCGCGCTGATCTCCGAACAGGCCTACGCCGGCGTCGACGGCATCGTGCCGTGCGGCAGCACCGGCGAGTCCGCTACGCTCAGCCACGACGAGCACGAGCGCGTGATCCGCATCTCGATCGACGAAGCGCGCGGGCGGCTCAAGGTGATCGCGGGCACCGGATCAAACAATACGCGCGAAGCGTGCCGGCTTACGCGCGCCGCGGCCGACATGGGCGCCGACGGCGTGCTGCTGATCAGCCCGTACTACAACAAGCCGACGCAGCACGGGCACATCGAGCATTTCAAGGCGATCGCAGCCGCAGCTCCCGACCTTCCGCAGATCGTCTACAACATCCCGGGACGCACCGGCATGAACATGACGCCGGAGACGATCGCGCGGCTGGCCGAAGTGAAGAACATCGTCGGCATCAAGGAAGCTTCCGGATCGGTCGACCAGTGGCTCCAGATCATGAGCCTTTGCGGCCCGGATTTCTGCATGCTCTCCGGTGACGACGGGGCAACGCTTCCGATCATGGCGCTCGGAGGCCACGGCGTGATCTCGGTGATGTCCAACCTGATTCCGGCGCGGTTCAAGGCGATGGTCGATGCGGCAGCAGCGGCCGACTTCCGCACCGCGCGCGGCATCCAGTACGAGATGCTGCCGCTGCTCCAGGTGCTGTTCCTCGAGATCAATCCGATTCCGGTCAAGTTTGCGCTCGCGATGATGGGCAAGATCCAGAACGAGCTGCGCCTTCCTTTGACGCCGCTGTCGCCGGCGCCTGCCGAACGACTGCTTGCGGCGCTGCGCGCGGACGGCCTCGTGGCCGGCGCTCGCGGAGCGGCATGAGCCCAGACCGTCCGATGGCGCCGACTCCGCTCATTGTGCTCGGTGCCGGCGGCCGCATGGGCCGTCGCATCATCGCGCTGGCCGATGCGGCGAGCGGTGCACGCATCGCAGCGGCCGTGGAAATCGCGGGCTCGCATCTGATCGGCAAGGACGCCGGCGAGCTGGCCGGAGTCGCGGCGCTCGGAGTTCCCGTTGTCACGGATTTCGACGAAGCCATCGCAGCCGCAGGCCCCGGTGCCGTCGCCGTCGACTTCACGGTGCCGGAAGCCGCGATGGATCACGCCCGCCACGCGGCGACGACGTCGACGCCGATCGTGATCGGCACCACCGGCCTATCACGCGAGCAGCGCGACGAGCTGCAGTCGCTGTCGAGCCGCACGGCGCTTCTCGTTTCGGCCAACATGAGCGTCGGCGTCAACGTGCTGCTCGGCCTGGTCGGCGAAGCGGTGCGCAAGCTCGGACCCGCCTTCGACATCGAGATCGTCGAGGTTCACCACAACAAGAAGAAGGACGCTCCGTCCGGCACCGCTCTGGCGCTCGCAGAAGCTGCCGCATCGGCAGCCGGGCTCGACCCGGCATCGTCATTGCGTCTGTCGCGCGAAGGCACGTCGGCCGAGCGGCGGCCGGGCGAGATCAGCGTGGTGGCGCTGCGCGGCGGCGACAACGTCGGTGAGCACACCGTGATGCTGCTCGGCACCGGCGAGCGCGTCGAGCTCGTGCACCGCGCGTCGTCGCGCGACTGCCTCGCCACCGGAGCGGTTCGCGCAGGCGCATGGCTCGGCGGCAAGCCGCCCGGCCTCTATTCGATGAAGGACGTCCTCGGCCTGCCGGCCTGAAACCCGGGCTGCTGCGAAAACCTGATCCGTACCCGTTTTCCCTCGACGCGAGGCCGGCGTGTCCGGGCGCACATCGGTTTTGTTGCGCCAACCCTGAGGCGGAGGCTATACGCGGAGCGGGGAACTCGGCGTGAGCCATACGGCCTACATCGGGATCGGCACCAATCTCGGCGACCGACTCAGGAACTACCGGGCTGCGGTCGAAAAGATCGCCGGCCTGAAGGACACCCGTGTGACCGGCAAATCGTCGATGTACGAGAGCGAGCCGCACGGAAAGGCCCGCAACTGGTTCCTGAACGGCGTCGTCGAGGTCGCGACCGAAATGGAAGCTCCGGCGCTATTGAAGGAGCTCCAGAAGATCGAGGTCGCGCTCGGCCGCAAGCGCGAGGCCGCCAAGGGCTCGGTTTCGCGCGAAATGGACCTCGACATCCTGCTTTTCGATCACGAAACCATCGACAGCCGCACGCTCAAGGTCCCGCATCCGGAGATCGGCAACCGCAAGTTCGTGCTGCTGCCGCTTGCCGAGCTCGCGCCGGCCTTCCTTCACCCTCTTTCCGGATCCACGGTCTCGAGCCTGCTCGCGACCACACCGGACCGGAAAAAGGTCATGCTCTACCGCCCGCGCTGAGCCGCCGGCAACGGACTCCCCGAATGCAGATTTTCATCGACAGCGCCGACATCGGCGAGATCCGCGAGGCTGCGGCCATGGGCGTCATCGACGGCGTGACCACCAACCCGTCGCTGGTCGCGAAAACCGGCCGGCGCTTCCAGGACGTGCTCGCCGACATCCTCGACGTCATCGACGGTCCGGTCAGCGCCGAGGTCGTCAGCACCGACGCGGCGGGCATGATTGCGGAGGGCAAAAAGCTCGCCGCGCTGCACCCGAACATCGTCGTCAAGGTTCCGATCGGCGCCGACGGGCTGAAGGCGGTGTGCGCGCTGACGGACGAGAATATCCGCGTCAACGTGACGCTCATTTTCCAGGCATCGCAGGCGCTGCTCGCGGCCAAGGCCGGAGCGGCCTACGTGAGCCCGTTCGTCGGCCGTCTCGATGACGTCTCCGAAGACGGCATGGCGCTGGTTTCGAGCCTCGTCGAGATTTTCGACAACTACGACTACGGCACCGAGATTCTCGTCGCGAGCATCCGCAGCCCGATGCATTTCGTGCAGTCGGCACGCATGGGCGCGGATGTTGCTACATGTCCGCTGCCGGTGATCCAGCAGCTTCTCAAGCACCCGCTCACCGATCTCGGACTCTCAAAATTCCTGTCCGACTGGAAGAACGTCCCGAAGTAGTCGTGTATCGACCGGACCACCCCATCCGCGTCTTGACTCGCTTCCCTCCCCCTTTACCATGGCCGATTAGCGGTTCCCGATAAGCCTCGGTACGCCGCTGCGATTGAGAGAGCTTCCGAAAGTCTATTTCGAACGCCTTCTGGAAACCTCGCCCGACATCGTCGTGGCCGTGGACCGCAAAGGCGTAGTCATTTTCTACAACGCCGGTGCCGAGGACTCGCTCGGTTACAACGCCAACGAGATCCTCGGAACTCCCGTCTCCCGCCTCTACCCCGACGAAGAAGAAGCCCGCCGCGTGATGCACGCGATGCGCGACGGCGAAGGCCAGATCAAAACCTTCGAGACCGAGTTCGTCGCCAAGGACGGACACCGCGTTCCGGTGGCGATCTCCGGCTCGATCATCCACGACGAGAAAGGCCGCGAGCAGGGGAGCATCGGCTTTGCCAAGGACATCCAGCGGCTGCGCGAGCACGACCAGCTGATCACGCTCGGACAGCTCGCTGTCAGCCTCGCGCACGAGGTCAACAATCCGCTCGAGGTGCTCGTCAACCAGGTCGAGCTGCTCGAGCGCTTCCTCAAGCAGAAGGCGTCGACCGAGGAATACATCCGCGAGCACGAGCGCGTCGAGGCGATCAAGCGCGAGCTCAGGCGCATCCAGTCGATCGTCGAGCGCGTCGGCGAGATGGCGGCCGACGGGTTCTATGCGTCGCGCGAGTACATGCCGGGGCGCCTGATGACCGACCTCGGCATGGACGCGGCGCCGGTGCAGGAAGAAGGCACCAACAACTGCGCGTGCGGCGCCGAGATCCGCGGCAAGACGATCCTGGTGGTCGACGACGATGCGGGTGTGCGGCAATCGATGGCGGAGATCCTCGGCGGCGAAGGCTGCAGGGTGCTGACGACGCCGTCGGGCCACGAGGCGCTCAAGTTCCTCGCGGGCGAGCGCGTCGACCTCGTGATCAGCGATGTGCAGATGCCCGACATGGACGGGTACGAGCTGTTCCGCTGCATCCGCAACTCGCACGAGAAGCTGCCGGTGGTGCTGATGACGGCGTACTATTACGACAAGGATCACGTCATCAAACGTTCGAAGGCCGACGGGCTGCGCGACGTGATCTTCAAGAAACCGATCGACCCCGCGCGCCTGCGCGAAATCGTCGAATCGCGCGCCGGCAACTGAAAATGCGAAATCGGGGACAGACACCGATTGCGCGGGACGCAATCAGTGTCTGTCCCCGATTTCGCGGTTTTTGTACCTGCCTGCGGTTTTGCAGTAAGAACTCTTCGTGACGATTCGTATTGACCGGGTTTATACGCGCACCGGGGACGACGGGCAGACCGGGCTCGTCGGCGGCAAGCGCGTGGCGAAGGACGATCTGCGCATCGCGTGCTACGGCGACGTGGACGAGCTCAACAGCGTGCTCGGCGTCGTGCGCAGCATTCTCGCGGCGGCGCCGTACGAAGGAACCGCGCATGCGGCGCGCATCGACGGCGTGCTCGCGTTCGTGCAGCAGGAGCTGTTCGACGTCGGCAGCGAGCTCGCGACGCCGCCGGAGTCCGAATACGAAGGAATGATCCGCGTCGGCGCGGATTCGATCGCGCGGCTCGAGGCATGGATGGACGAGCTGTCGGCCGATCTTCCCGAGCTCAAATCGTTCGTGCTGCCGGGCGGCGGGACGGCAGCGGCAATGCTTCACGTTGCGCGTACCGTGTGCCGCCGCAGCGAGCGCATCGTCACGACGCTCGTGCGCACCGAGTCCGCATCCGCGAATACCGCACGCTACCTCAACCGGCTGAGCGACCTGTTGTTCGTGCAGTCGCGCTGGATCGCGCTCGCGAGCGGACATAGCGAAGTGCTGTGGCAGCACGGCCTCGAGCCGCCGCCGGCCGGACGCGCGCAGCGCGGGCGCAAGAAGCCGGCCTGACCGGCACGCTGGGCAAAGGGGCCGCGCAAATCGCGCCCCCGAGTGGGATTTACAAATGAGTCAACAAGAAGCCGGAGCGGGCCAACTCTCGATCAAGCAGATCGAGCTCGGCCCGATGCAGAACTACGTCTACGTGATCGCCGATCGCGAGGCCCGCAAGGCCTACGTCGTTGATCCCGCCTGGGACATCGCCGGGCTTCTGGCGGAGCTGGACAAAGAAGATCTCGAGCTGGCCGGCGCGCTGGTGACGCATTACCACCCCGACCACATCGGCGGCGACTTCGCGGGCCACCACATCGAGGGCCTCACCGAGCTGCTCGCCCAGCGGCCGTGCAAGATCTACCTTCACAAGGCCGAGGCACCCTACGTGCAGAAGCAGCTGGGGCTGTCGCCGGCCGACTACGTGGCCGTCGACGGCGAGACGACGCTCGAAGTCGGCAGAATACCGATACGTTTGCTGCACACGCCGGGCCATACTCCCGGCTCGCAGTGCTTTCTCGTCGAAGGTCATCTTGTGTCCGGAGACACAATGTTCATCGGGTCATGCGGACGCGTGGATCTGCCGGGAAGCAATCCGAAAGACCTGTATTACAGCCTCAATCAGAAGCTGAAGCGGCTTCCCGACGAAACCATTTTATTGCCGGGTCACAACTACGCGCCGGATCGCACATCGACCATCGGACGCGAGAAACGCAGCAACCCCTTCCTGCGCTTCGAGACCGTCGAGGACTATCTACGGGCGATGGGTTACTAACGCGTTGCAGCAATCACACGTAAGCTCGCAAGGGTGCGACAAACGACTGTTTCGGACCGGCAAATTTGCCGGAAATGTCTTGACTGAACATCACAACGCGAACATAGGATGCGCCCACACTCGGCTCGGTCCTCGACGCTTCGGCAATGGGGAGGGGTTGGGGACTTTCACGGCTTCGCGCCTTATTCCATTCAGCCAGGAGGAGAACACTCAATGAACCTTAATTTTAAATCGCTGATTGCTGCGTCTGCGGTCGCAGCGGTTGTCTGCGCGGCAGGCAATGCGTCAGCAGGAGATTCGATCGAGAACGGCTGCGCCGCCGCGATCGGCAAGAACATCGCCAAGTACCAGGCGAGTGTCGCCAAGAACATCGTCGGCTGCACCAAGTCGAAAACCGGCGGCAAGCTGCTCGATTCTTCGATCGACTGCACCAGCACCACCGGCACGAATCCCGTGTCGGATCTCAAGGCCAAGATTCCGGGCGCTCGCCAGAAGGTCGTCGACGGAATCATAGGCAAGTGCATTGCGGGCAGTGAGAATGTCCTCGCCAACTACCCGACGTGCCCTTCGCCGTCGAACATCAACTACCCGGGCGGGGGCGGATCGACGATCACTACGGCCACGCAGCTCGCTAACTGCCTGATCGGTCTGTCGGACTCGTACGTGCAGCGCATGGCCCAGCAGGTCATCGGCAACGTGACGAACGCCGTGACCGGCCAGTCGTTCGCGACCACGTTCAACGTGGTGACGCCCGAAGAGCTCCGTGGCAGCGCTCTCGCGACTTGCCAGAACGCCATCGGCAAGGCGTTCTCGAAGGCCGTCAAGACCTACGGCGGCGTCTACACCAAGGCGCAGGCCGCGTATTCCAAGGCGGCCCCGACGACCGGCGCACAGCTGAACTACGGCGTTCGCACGAACGGCGACCTCGACGGCAAGGCTCTGGCGGCAATCAATGCCGTCGGCGCAGCGGTGTCCGCTTCGTGCGGCGCTGTTTTCGGTGGCGACCCGGTTAAACCGAACGCCGGTGCATGGCCCACGCTCCATACGTGCGGCCAGACCTCCGGGACGCAGGCTACATGCTCGGTGGACATCCTGAAAAAACAGCTCTCCGGCCTGACCGGAGCGATCTTCGAATTCCCGCACACGGGCTCGGCCCTGCGCTGCGCGTCGTTCGCAGACATCATCATCAACGCCGGCAACGAGTCGTTGATGACCAACTCACGCCTCGACTCCGGCTTCACCGGAGCGGGCCACAAGGTGGACATCATCGACCAGTCGACGGGCGGCGTCGCTCTGACCGGATGTGATGACAACTGCGCGAACTGCGACGTCGGCATCGACCCGACCAACGGCTACTGCCGCTGCGAAAACAACCCCAAGGTCGAGTGCGACGCGGTCCCGACCGCGGGCGGCGAGCAGACCGACGCAGACGACTGCGGCGGCACGCTCTGCCACTGCATGTTCGGCCCGCCGCTGCCCCTGTCGTCTGCCGGAACGCCGGTCTGTGTCGTGAACCGCTTCGCGCGGTCGTTCACGGGCGGAACCACGGCGGTCGGCTCGTACGACGTCGGCACGCGTACCAAGTCGCTCGTGTTCCTCGGCACCAGCGCGCTGCGCCCGTGCCCGACGTGCGAAGGCGACGGAAATCCGAGAGACGGCGTCAAGGCTGGTCTTTGCCGTTACGCGGACGAAGACCCCATCGGCGGCAACCCGGGTGATCCGTGTGACGTCGACGCGAGCCTGACCCTCGGCGGCATCGCGAACAACGTCAGCTTCGACTGCTTCCCGATCACGGCGAGCGCCGGAACGCTGAACCTCGGCCTGCAGTTCACCGACGGCACCAAGTCGCTGACGGCATCGGTCGGTGGCACGAACTGCGCAGCCGGCACCTGCCACTGCAGCGAGTGCAGCGCAGATCCGACGGTCGGTTGTGCAACCACGGCAGACTGCACGGCAGCCGGTCTCGGCGGAACGTGCGGCGTCAACCTCGGTGGCAACAACCCGCGGCAGAACTCCTGCACGGCGGGCATCGCCGATTGCACGGCCGACTCGAACAACCCGGGAATGGGCGCCTGCAACCAGATCGACAAGTTCTGCAACGGCGCAGTTCGTCCGGACGGCAGCGGCATCATCCCCTGCTCGAACGACGCGAGCTGCGACGCTTACTCGTCGATCTGCGACGGCGGCGCGTGCGGCACCTGCGAACAGGGCCTGCCGAAGTCGGCGCGTTCGTGCTTCCTGCCGACGATCTCGGCAACGGGTACGTCTGGAGTCTACGACAGCGAAGGCGTGTCGGTGTTCTGCTCGGCGGCAACGTCGAACGGCACCGTCAACTCGGCCGCCGGTCTTCCGGGCCCGGGTCGCGTCAAGCTGGATTTCAACTTCGACATCCTCTGCAGCGATCACAACACCACGTACGAGCTGCCTGGCGGCATGAACTGCCCGTAAGCAGCCTTTGACTTCCTGGTCCGGCGTCTCTCCTGAAGAGACGCCGGACCGGGAACCGAAAGCGGAAGGGCCCTCGCACCAACGGTGCGAGGGCCCTTCTTTTTTTAAGGTGGCAGCGGATGAGACCATCGGGAAGTCAGACTGGTGAATTCGGGACCGTTGTCCGTGATGATTCTCGGAAGGATGGCCGCGCTCGGCGATCACACGCTGGGACACGCACGACGCGCTGGCCAGGGAGCGACGTGTCGACCTCCATCGCCACGGCTTCTCTGGTGCATTCTTCGAGTACGGTCAGGGCCCGATACCAGCGTCCGCCGGCAACGTCACTTACGAAGTCCATGCTCCATCTCTACGTTCGGCCTCTTTGCCGCCCGACCCGGATCGCACCTCGCACGCGCCAGCCGCTTTCGTTTCCGCTTGCGCATCTGCAGGTTTTCTTCGCGATACACACGGCAAACCCGCTTGTGGTTGTCCGTCCAACCTTCGTGCTGCAGTCGGTCGAGTAGCCTCGGCCGCCAACTCGCGACGGCGGCTTCGCAGACCATCGTCGTCGAGGCCTCTCGTCTCGTGCTGAAACATCGTTCGCCACAGTCCGACCAGCCGACAGGCCGTCTTTCGGAGAAGCCGGCCGCGACGATAGTACCGCCCGTCGGGCGGAGCATTTCTACTTGCGAGCGTACTTCTGGAATCAGACGCTTTAATAGGGCTTACACCAGCTTTCCCGGCGCTGCTGGCATGTCCTCATCCACCCGAACTCCACGCCATCTCCTGTCTTCGACCAAGACTGGCCTGCGTGACGCCGCTCACGCAGGTAATCTCTGTCAATACACGCACCCCTAGCTGCGCAACTGAGGAGCTAATCGTTATCCAAACCGATGTCATCACGATTTAGGCGTGATCAGTGTGGCAAAGGCGACCGATCGGCTTTGCCCAGTTACAATGTCGTCGCTACTCGAACACACTCTTGGGCTCCCATACATTTTCATCGTTACGCAGATCGGGCGCGAAAAGCGCTTTTGTCTCACGCTCTCGTTGCAGCAAACTCGATCGCCTGGTGTACCTAACTACATTGCCGCCGCTCAACTGACATTCGCCAAGAATACCATTCGTAGCTTCGTCACCTCGCTAGCTGCGTGATGATGTAGCTACGGGATACGCAGATGATGTGACAGTGACGCGGCAACGCGCAACTTTCTTTTCATCAATGCTTTGACATCTGGTGCAACGGCGCGCTCACTCGCAGCTGCTGTCGGAATAGCCCGGCGCTCCAAAACCATCTTGGGAGGGATTAACCATGCATTGGTACGACCAACGACATACTCCCGTTCTGACTGCAGTCGACTTTTCGGCCCATTCAAAAGGAGAATCTATGAAACGTTTCTATCTCGCCCTCGCGTACTCGTTGCTTGCGACCACGGTCAGTCCAAACGCTGCCATGGCTGTGTGCTGCTACGTTGACGATCCGGGCCACGCCACCTGCATCACTTCTCCGATACAAAGCGCGACCCAAGCGAATGGAGGCGAGCTCGGAGGTAATGCCTGCAATCACACAATTGAAGGCAATAATTGTCACCTTCAAATTACGGAAACACCGGTACAAGTCGGTGGCGACTGTATCACTATTGGTCGCGGCGTTACCGTCGAAGGAAACGGGTACGAGGTGGAATGCGCGGCATCCTTCTGTTCAGGCCCGGCTGTCGAAATCACCAACAGCGGAGCAACGTCGGGAACGGCCACAATTGAGAACTTCAAAATCAGTGGATGCTGGTCTCAAGGCATTGAACATATCTCCCCGACCGTCGCATCGGCCGCAACGGACGTTGTCTTGGACTTCAGCACAAGGCGACCGCTCGGCGTCGCGTGCGCCTATCCGCACTATGGAATTACAGGAGTACGAAACATCACTCGCGCAGAAGTATTCAATGCGGATTGGGGCGTTGAGCTCACATCCCAAAATGGCGACCTGACCGACTCCTCCATTCACGACAACGTCTTTGGAGTCTACGTGGAGGCGACCGGCACGAAGCTAGTGAACTCGCTCGTTACTCAGAACGACTTCAACCTCACGCAGGGGGGCTCGAGCAAGACCGATCTCCAGGGGGCAGCAGTCCAACTAGCAGGGACCTGCCAATGCACGGTCAATAAAGCCTCGACTTGTGCGGGCATAACAATTGCAGATTGCACGACGTTCTCGGGGACGCGTGCCAGCTTCGACGACTTCGAAATTCTTTACTAAGGCCTCTGCCCGAACGTCCGGGGCTGTCGCATGAGTCGTCACAGCCCCGGACGAGTTCTGGAACGCTTCCGGTCGTCCTACTGTGAGTCTAAGCCACTTGTCGACTCACCAGCGCGCCTGTGGCCGCAGCCGCGGTCTGACCGAAATCACTCGCGATCGTTGAACTGACTCGCGCAGCCCGGCGCGAAAGGTATGTGATCGGAGCATCGTTCACATAACGATGCAAAAAACCCAGATTAGAGAAACAACAGGACAAGGCTGGACGCTTCGCAGGCCTTGAATGCTCAATCTCCTGTCGGCGTTTTGCATTGAATACTCAACAATTCGCGACAACCATGCGATCAGGAACGAAGGAATAAATATGTCGCATCGTGATCAACCGCCGCCGCCGCAACTAAACCAGATCGCCGTCTCGGCTGTTCGCCGGAAGCGTTGAGGGCGGACGCCGCTGCGCCGTCATCTTCTCGCTGGTCGTGCTCTGCAAGCGTCTCAGCATCAATCCCGCCGAATACTTGGCGCACATCATCGCCCGCATGCCGTCGCACTCACAACCGCACGTCGGCGAGCTCGTGCCACGGACCTTGGAAGGCACTGCGCGATCTGGCCGAGGCCCCGAGACAACCGGGCGCTTCTGAATCTGCCATTGGGATTGTTTGCGCGTCGGCCCATCCCGATGTCTTCGACTTAGGATCGAATCTGGCCCAACCAGATCACGCGCCCGCAAACGCCTGTCTTTTATAACTTTGCGGGGATCGGTTGTCTCCGAGCGTCGGTCACGTTACGAACCCCCGGCTTTTCGCCTCCCGGAAATGCCGGGCCGGACGCCGGCCTGTGCCCGTCAGAGGCCGGTGCCGGCAGCGGCCGTATGAAGCCCAAGCTCGAACACAGGAGACCGTGAATGACGATCAAGACCGACGCCTGGGTCCTGTACGCCGGCGAAAAAGGGGCCCCGCCCAAACCCGTCCAGCTCGTCCGTGAGCCGTTCGAATTCAGCGAGCCCGGCGCCGACGAAGCGCTGGTCTCGCCGCTTTTTGGCTGCATGGAAGGCAACATGGGCCACGCCGTCGAGCGCAAGCCCATCGACGTGCCGCTGTCGCGCGGAGAGGCGAAGATCGTCATCGGCAATGCCGGCGTCGTACGCGTCGACAAGGTCGGCTCGGCAGTCACCACCGTTCGCGAAGGCGACACCGCGATCGTCTTCTGCAACGGCATCCCGGACAAGTTCGGCTATCCCGAGCGCATCTGGGCCTACGATGCTCCGGGCACGATCGGCGTGCTCGCCAAGCAGACGCGGATGAACCAGAAGCAGCTCATCCCGATCCCGAAGAACACGCAGTTTCCGCTCGAGCAGTGGGCCGCGTTCTCGCTTCGCTACGTGACGGCGTGGTCCAACTGGGAGCTCGCGTACGGCACGCTCCGGCTTCTGCTGAATGAAAAAGAGCTTCCGCATCCGGAAGTGTGGGGATGGGGCGGCGGCGTCTCGCTCGGCGAGCTTGCCCTGGCCAAGCACTACGGCTGCAACGCCGCGCAGATCGCGTCGACCGACGAACGCCTGACCACGATCGAAAGCCTCGGCATCCGCCCCGTCGACCGCCGCGAGTTCCGCGACCTTTACTTCGACAAGAAGAAGTTCCGCGCCGACGAAGACTACACCGCCCGCTACACCGCGGCCGAGAACATCTTCACGAAGAAAGTCACCGAGATGACCGGCGGCAACATGGTCAACATCTTCATCGACTATGTCGGCGTGCCGGTGCTTCGCGCAACGCTCAAGGTACTCGCGCGCCAAGGCATCCTGACGACGGCCGGCTGGAAGGAAGGGATGATGATCGAGCTCGTGCGCGCCAGCGAGTGCATCGCGCGCCACCAGCACATCAACACGCATTACGCCCGCTACGAGCAGGGCCTTGCTGCCGTGGAGTTTGCCGAGAAGAACGGCTGGCTGCCGCCGCTCGACACGAAGGTCTACGACTACGACGAAATTCCGCAGCTCTTCGAAGACTACAAGAACGACAACGTAGGCTGGTTTCCGGTCTTTCGCGTCGGCGGCTGACGGCGACAGCCGCTCGGGCGGCAAATGAAGCGGTCGCCGGGCGACCGACTACAACGGTCGTGGCAGGCGACCCACACGACGGCCGAAACAGGCGGCCGATACAGCGGTCGCGGAAAGCGGCCGACAGAAGGAAATGGAAAACATGAGCATCGCGAAGATCGCAATTCTCGGCGGAGGCCAGATGGGCTCCGGCATCGCCCAGGTGGCCGCAGCGGCCGGCATCGACGTGACCATGATCAAGGCCACGCCGGGCCCCGTCGACAAGGCACGGAGCGCGATCGAAAAAGAGCTCGCCAAGACCGTCGAGCGCGGCAAGCTCGAGCAGGCGGCGATGGACGCGACGATGGCGCGCCTTCACTTCACCGACAAGCTCGAAGCGGTTTCCGACTGCGACCTGTTCCTCGAGTCGATCGTCGAGGACCTCGCCGTCAAGCGCGCCAAGTTTGCCGAGGTCGACAAGCTCGCGAAGCCGTCGTGCATCCTTGCGAGCAACACGTCCACGCTGTCGATCAGCGCGATGCAGGAAGCCACCAAGCGCAGCGAGCGCTTCATCGGCCTGCACTTCTTCAACCCGGCCACGATGATGAAGCTGGTCGAGGTCATCCCGACGTCGACGACCGACAATGCGGTCACCGCGGCGGCGCTCGGATTCGTCGAAAAGATCGGCAAGTCGCCGGTGCTCGTCAAGGACGAGACCGGGTTCATCGTGAACCGGCTGCTCACGCCGTACATGCTCGACGCGATTCGCTGTCTCGAAGCGGGCCTTGCCGACATCTCCGGCATCGACACCGCGATGCAGCTCGGCGCCAACCATCCGATGGGACCGCTCGCGCTCGCCGACTACATCGGCCTCGATATCGTGCTGGCGATGTCGGAGAACCTCTACTCGACGTTCAAGCAGGAATACATGGCGCCGACGCCGCTGCTGCGGCACCTGGTCGCCGAAGGTCTTCTCGGCCGCAAGACCAAGCTCGGCTTCTACGACTACTCGCAGCGCCCGCCTGCCGCGAACAAGGCGCTCGAGCGGTAACGAGCCGGCGGCACTCGCCCGGAAAAGGGGACAGGTACAATTACGCGTGCGTAATTGTACCTGTCCCCTTTTTCTTTTCCCTTTTATCTCGCGGCGGCGGCGAGCGTTGTGGCGAGCTTGCGGATCGCAGGCGCGCTGATCTCGCCGGCCTCCAGGCCTTCGATCCATCTGGGAGGAATCTCGTCGGTGCCGAGATGTGCGCCGGAAAGCGCGAGCGTCATTGCGGCGATCGCGCTCGCGTTGCCTCCGAGACGCAGCGCCGCAGCCGCGGCGTCGGCAAAGCTCGAAGCATTGTCGGCGAAACAGAGCAGCGCGGTCACCACCGAGCCGAGCGCCGTCTGGTTGTTGCCGAGCCGGTCGGCGACGATCGCCGGATCCGGGCGGCGGCCCGCCAGCGACGCGGCCATCTCGAGGTGCGAGCGGTATTCGCGGATCTGCACGTCCCCGGCAATGGTCTCGAAGAAACTGTGCGCCGAAAACTCCCCGCCGCGCGAGTCGAGCGCGATCGCGACGCCGAGCGCGAGCACGACCGCGCCTTCGACGGCATGCGCATGCGTGTGCGTGACGCCGGCGGCCTCTTCCGCAATCCATCGCAGCGTCGCGACGTCGCCTTCGTGCACGAGCCCGACGGGCGCGCTGCGAGCTGCAGCCGCGTTTCCGTAGCAGCCGCGTCCGGCATGCGCGGCGCCGGCTTCCTGCCACGAAACCCCGGCCTTCAGGCGCGACAGCGCGAGCATCGTGCCTTGGCCGTATCCGCGCACGTCGTGCGAGCGGGCCACGAGGCGGGCGGCAAAATCTTCTCCGTCGAAATCCGGCGCGACGGCAAGCGACTCGGCAAGCGCGACGGTCATCTCGGTGGTCGACCCGTACGCGCCGGGGCTGAGCGCATACAGGTCCGAAACTGCGGGATAGCGGTGCGACACCAGTTTGGTCGACGCGTTCTCGACGAGCGATCCGAGGCTGTCGCCGATCATCGCGCCGAGAAGGCAGCCTTCGAAGTGCGCGGCAGCAGAAGACATCGTAAAGGGAAGCGGCGGTCGTCAGGAAGGTCGCGAGCGCTGCGGATGCATGATGACAGAGCATCGCGCGCGGCCAAACGTTCCGGCCGCAACATCGGCATCACGCCGCGTGTCTGTTCGATGCGGCTGTTTTGCCTCGCTGCCGCTTTTGCCGTAATCCCGTGGCTCCCGTGCGCAAGCTTCTGATCACCGGCATCTCGGGCGGCCAGGGCCGCCTGGTCGCGAAAATGGCGATGCGTTCGCGCCCGGACGCCGAGGCATGGACGGTCTCGGGCGTGGATCGCGCCAAGTGGCCGAGTGCACCCGAGGGCGTCGCCGTGCACCAGATCGACATGCGCAAGCGCCGCTTCGAGGACGTCTTCCGCACCGACAAGCCCGATGCCGTCGTGCATCTCGCGTTCGTGCGTCACTTCCAGTCCGACTCGGCGGTGCGGCACGAGATCAACGTCGAAGGCACGCGGCGCGTGCTCGAGCACTGCGCGGAGTACGGGGTCAAGCAGGTCGTCGTGGTGTCGAGCGCGTACGTGTACGGCTCGCTTCCGAGCAACGAGCGCTACATGACCGAAGACCATCCGCTCAACGCATCGCGAAATTTCCCGGAGATCCGCGACCTGTGCGAGGTCGAGGGAATGGTCGGCGCGTTCCTGTGGCGCTACCCGGAAATCTCGACGTGCGTGCTGCGGCCGGTCAACACGCTCGGCCACTCGGTGCACAACGCGATCGGCCGCTACATGAAGCTCGCGATCGTGCCGACCATCATGGGCTTCAACCCGATGATGCAGTTCATTCACGAAGAAGATGTCGCCGAGGCCGTGCTCATCGCGCTCGAGAAGAAAGCCCGCGGCATCTTCAACGTCGCCGGCCCCGGCGCCGTGCCGCTCAAGCGCGCGCTCAAGGAAATGGGCCGCCAGCGCCTGTCGATTCCGGATCCGGTCGCGCATCTGCTGATTCGCACGCTGTTCAACCTGAACATCTACGAGTTCCCGTCGGGCGCGATCGACTTCATCAAATACCCGTGTACGGTCAGCGACCTGCGCTTTCGCAGCGCGACCGGATTCCGTCCCCGCCATACGCTCGCGGAGATCTTCGCGACGATGGCGATCTCGCCGTCGTGACGATCTGGGACATCCGGCGCGCGTGATGATGGACCTTAGAGCGATGATCGGCAGCATTCTCGACTTCCTTTCGACGACGGCCGAGAGCGTGGCAGACGTGGCATCGGCCGCGCCGCGCCTGCTGTCGAGCATCGGCGCCGAAGTCGACGAGAAGGTCGACCGCATTCCGGCCGAGCTCAACGAATACGGCTACGACCCGTGGGGCTACAGCCCGAAGGCGCTCAAGCGCTTCATCCTGCCGGCGGCGGTTCTTTACCGTTACTACTTCCGCTGCCGCACGACCGGGCTCGAGAATCTTCCCGCGGGCCGCGCGCTGATCATCGGCAACCACGCCGGACAGATGGCGTTCGACGGACTGATGATCACGACCGCATGCATCCTCGAAGCGAACCCGCCGAGGCTGCTGCGCGGGATGGGTGAGTACTGGCTCGGCACGCTTCCATACATGAGCGTGCTGCTCGACCGCACCGGAAGCGCCGTCGGGACGCGCCAGACGTGCATCGACATGCTTCGTCACGGCGAATGCGTGATGGCCTTTCCCGAAGGCGTGCGCGGCATGAACAAGATCTATGCCGACGCGTACAAGTTGCAGGAGTTCGGGCTCGGCTTCATGCGCCTCGCGCTCGAGACCGACACGCCGATCATCCCCGTCTCGATCGTAGGCTCGGAGGAACAGAATCCGGGGATTGCCGATCTCAAAGGCGTCGGCCGCTGGCTCGGCATGCCGTCGTTCCCGGTCACGCTCACGTTCCCGCTGCTCGGCCCGTTCGGCATGTTGCCGCTGCCGGTTCGCTACCACATCGAATTCGGCAAGCCGATGCGCTTCGAAGGCCACGCCGAGGACGAAGACGACGTCATCGAGGAAAAAGTCGAGCAGGTGAAGGCCGCGATCAGCGAACAGCTCGAACGCGGGCGCGCCGCGCGAAAGAGCGTGTTCTTCTGAGAGCGCGGATGAGACTCGCGTGAACCGGGCCAGGAGATTCGCGTGAACGCGGTGAACACGCGTGTGAAACTCGCGCTGGCGTCGCTTCTGGGCGCGCTCGCGATCTCAACGGTCGCGCACGCGCATCTCGGCAACATCAGCTACGCCGATTTCACCGTCCGCGGCCGCGGCGTGCTCGTCGAATTCAAGTACGCGTCGCACCTGACTCCGGGACTTCCGCTGCGCGCGACCAACCCGACCCGCGCCGAGCTGCTGGCGCACGAAACCGACATCAGCAACTGGATTGCCGACACGACGCGCGTCGACTCGTCGTCCGGCCAGCCGTGCCGCTTCGAGCTCGACAACGTGGTCGGACCCGACCGCAACCAGGACCTCGACGTGATCGGTGTCTGGACGTGCGAAGGCGACGACATCAAGGGCCTGCGCATCGACTTCCATCCGCTCGCGCTGCTGCTCGACGACTGGCAGACGATCGCGTCGATGAAGCTCGCCGGGCAGAACTACAGCACCGTCTTCACGCCGGGCGCGACCACGTGGCAGGTCGGCGAGACAGTCGCGTCTTCACCGGCTTCCCGGCAGAGCAGCGCAGTGTCCGAGCCTGCTACGGAAAGCAGCTCGGCGTTTGCGCGCTTCTTCCGGCTCGGCGTCTGGCACATCTGGACCGGCTACGACCATCTGCTGTTTCTTCTCGCCGTGCTTCTGGCGGGAGGCGGCATTGCGAGAATTGCCGGCATCGTCACATCGTTCACCGTCGCGCACAGCATCACGCTCGGCGCGGCGGCGACCGGCCTCGTGCGGCTTCCGGTCGCTCCGGTGGAAGCGGCGATCGCGGTCAGCATCGTGTTCGTTGCGGTGGAGAATCTGCTCGAGCGCGGCGCGGATCGCCGCGCGCTCGTCACGTTCTTCTTCGGGCTCATCCACGGATTCGGCTTTGCGAGCGTGCTCGCCGGGGCCGCGCTTCCGGCGGGCGGCATCCTCGTGCCGCTGCTGGCGTTCAATCTCGGTGTCGAAGCCGGTCAGCTCGTGGTCGTGGCGGCCGTGGTTCCGCTGCTGAGCGTTGCGCTGCGCAGCAGCTACGGGCGAACGGTCAAGCGCGTGCTTTCGGCACTGATCGCGATCGCCGGTGCGGTCTGGGCCATCGAGCGCATCGCCGCGATCTTTGCCGCGGCCACCTGATCTATCGGACCGCAGTGCGGTCCTGCGATGCCAGGCCGAAGACGAACAGCACCAGCAGCGCACCGCCCACGGCGATCGCCATGCTGCGAAGGTCGAATCCGGTGATCTCGCCAAACCCGAGCAGACGAGCGCCGACGAACCCACCGATGAGCGCCCCGGCCACACCAAGCAGAGTCGTACGAAAGAAACCGCCTCCCTGATGTCCGGGCATGATGAGCTTGGCGAGCGCGCCGGAGATCAGGCCGAGAAAAATCCACGCAAATAGTCCCATGGCGACAAGCCCTCCTGATTGAGTCCTGGAAGACTACTCCGACTCGCCGTGCAGGAGAATGCGTCTGTGAGGAAAGTCGCCCTGATCGGGTCTAGCGGCGCGCCTGCTCGTAGAGGAACTCCGGCGCCAGATCGTGGGTCCCTGTTTCGGGGTGTTTGATCAAACGGGCTCCGTCAGATTGGCGGCAGCATCATCGTCAGGAACTTCAACCTGAGTTACTCCTCGTCGAAATACCGTAGGTCACGGGCGCCGGAGAATCCTGTAGCTGGTTCCCGTCAAGCGATTCATGGACACCGGCTCGTATTGCGGCCGCGACCGACGATGGGCTTGTTGTTGCGATGCGCAGCACCGCCAGCGCGCGATGTTCTGCTGCACGAACATTCCGCGGGGAATGTGATCCAGGTTTCGTCCGATGCATCAGCGCTCAGAGTGATCGGTGGCTTGAGAACATGCACGAGGGTGGGCGATGGCGACGGGTCCGAGGGTTTGTCGGATAGTACGCGCGCAGCGTCGACTCGGATACGTGCGGCGTCGGGCTCGGATACGCAGCCGGCTATCGGGTCTGAGAAGTTCGTAGAAAAACACGCGCCGCGTCGGACGCGGATCACGGCCGGCTATGACACTTTTGTTATGGAAGCGTCGACGCGATGTCGATTTCGCTTGACGCGATATTTGACCGCTTGAGATAGCCTGCAGCGAAGCGAAACAGAGCGCACCGCTTTTCTCGCCGACTTCACGCGTTTCGCTGCTCCGAACTTGCGGCTTGTCGCGACAGGCACATGTCTCTGAGCGGTCGCAACCTTGCGGCGAACGACGCCTGAAAAACCCGTGTTACAAGCGTCGTCATGACGACATTCGACAGCATTGCAAAGCTCTCCGAAAAGGAACTGCTCGATCACTTCGAGTGCCTCGTCGCCCGCGATCGTCGTACGACTGCGGCGCTTC
>DATNBU010000004.1 GCA_035571835.1 Candidatus Limnocylindrales bacterium
CGACTCACCGCGCGACGCGGCCTATACGACGGTCCATGCCCGCACGAAGCGTCGCAACGACATCAAAACACGCGGTCCGTACGACCGAAGGGACCTTTCAGGGCGCACACGGGGTATCGATCTTCCGGCGCGCCTGGCTCCCGGAAGTCACGCCGAGGGCAGCCCTGGTACTGGCCCACGGCATGAGCGAGCACAGCGGCCGCTACGATCCGCTCGGTCGCTTCCTGGCGGCCGGCGGCGTCGCCGTCCATGCCCTCGACCACCGCGGCCACGGTCGTTCCGGCGGCGAAATGGGCACGGTCGAAGAGTTTTCGTACTTCCTCGACGATCTTTCGACGTTTCATTCGCTGGTCCGCGCCGAGCATCCGGCCGGACCGCTGGTGCTGCTCGGCCATTCGATGGGCGGCCTGATCGCGACGGCGTACGTGCTCGAGCGCAAGCCGCAGCCCGACCTGCTCATTCTTTCCGGGCCGGCCATCGTTCCGATCCTCGAAGCCGGAGATCGGCGGATCGACGCGACGCGTCTAACGCGTGATCCGAAGGAGCAGCAGGCCTATCTCGACGATCCGCTGGTGCTTCGGGAGCGGGTTCGCGAGGAGCTGTTCTACCGTCTGGCGGAAGGCATCGGACTTCTGGTCGGACGCGCGTCCGAGATCGCGCAGCCGCTGCTTCTCATCCACGGCACCGACGATCGTCTTTGCAGCGCGGAAGGCGCCGAAGCGTACGTTCGTGCTTCGAGCTCTCACGACGTCACCGTCAAGCTTTACCCGGAAGGGCGGCACGAGATGCTGAACGAGATCAACCGCGACGAGGTCATGAACGATCTCTGGCAATGGCTCGACGCGAGAATTCTGCCGGCGGAATGAGACATCGCGCCGCCCGTGCGCGTCGTCGCATCGCTGGCACCGTCGATCTTGCCGTCGATGAGCTGAATTGAACCGCTCGGCCACGACCGCTAGGCTCCGCGCTCCCATGGAAGAAAAGGTTGTCTTTGTCGTCGGGTCTCCGCGCTCGGGGTCCACGATGCTCGCGCGCATGATTTCGTCGCACTCGCTGGTGTATGGACGGCCCGAGCCGCACCTGCTGACACCGCTCGCGCACCTCGGCTACTTCGCGAACGTCGACAAGGCGCCGTACGACCATGTGCTTGCAGCCGAATCGATGAAAGAATTCGTCGCGGACCTGCCCGGCGGCGAGCAGGACTACGTCGACGCGTGCCGCGCCTATACGGACACGCTCTACCACCGCATGCTCGCGACCAGACCGAACAAGCGCTACTTCCTCGACAAGACTCCGGCCTACGCGCTGGTGCTCGACTTCATTGCGCGCATCTATCCTGACGCGAAATTCGTCGTGCTGACGCGGCATCCGCTCGCCGTGTTCAGCTCGTTCGCCGAATCGTTCTTCGACAGCGACTACCAGGTGGCTCACGCGTACAACCCGATCACCGAGCGTTACGTGCCGGCGATCGCGAAGTTCCTGCGCGAGAAAAAGGCTCCGATCCACCAGGTGATCTACGAGCAGCTGGTTGCCGATCCCGACGCGGTGATGAAGGGCGTGTTCGAGTTCCTCGGCATTCCGCACGAGGCTTCGGCGGTGGACTACGGAAAGCACGAGCACGAAGGCAAAGGGCTCGGCGATCCGATCGGAGTTGCCAAACACACGCGGCCGTCGACCGCCTCGCTTCACAAGTGGGCGGGCGAGGTCAGCGGCGATCCGGCACGCCTCGCGCTGTGCCGTCAGATCGTGGCGCGGCTCGATCCGGCCGATCTCGAGATCTGGGGACATCCGCTCGAGACGTTCTGGAAACCGCTCGACGACCTCGCCGGAAAATCCGTTGCACCGAGGCCGAAGAAGCTCGACCGCTACCGGCTCGAGCGCAAGGCCATCGTCGTGCTGCGCGGACAGGTGCAGAAGCGCGAAGCGCTGCGCAATCTTCTGAAAAGGCTGCGGCTCGGCGCGGACGTGCTGTTGCGCGAATAGTGGCGCCGGCGGCTCGCGCCGGAGCGGCGGCGAGTGTCGCGCAACTTCTGCTGCCCTGCTACGGATAGAGGCCGCGAAGCTTGCGCGCGGTCAGGATGCGCTCGCAGGCAATCGCGAACGCCGCGGTTCGCAGCTCGATATGGTGCGCGGCCGCATGCTCCCAGATCCTGCGCAGCGCATCGATCAGCACCTTGTCGAGCCGCACGTTGATCTCATCCTCGGTCCAGAAAAAGCTCGAGAAGTCCTGCACCCATTCGAAGTAGCTGACGGTTACGCCGCCGGCATTGCAGATTACGTCGGGCACGACCGTGATTCCGCGCCGTGCAAGCACCGGTTCCGCTTCGGAGAGCGTGGGGCCGTTGGCGCCTTCGAGCACGAGCCTTGCTGTGATGCGTTCGGCGCGCGCTGCGGTGATCTGCCCCTCGAGCGCTGCCGGGATCAGGATGTCGCACTCGACATCCCAGAAATCCTCCGTGACGATGACTTCGGCACCGCCGTCGTTTTCGGCGAAGGACTGGAGATTTCCGTCGCGACGGACGGCTGCCATCAGCCTGGACATGTCCATGCCGTCGGGGCTCGCAATGGTGCCGGTCTGGTCCTGCACGGCGACGATCTTTGCCCCCGCGCCGGCCATCATTTCGGCAGCAGCCGAGCCGACGTTGCCGAATCCCTGCACGGCCACGCGGGCGCCGTCGAGATCGAGCCCGATCCGGCGCGCCGCTTCGCGTCCCGTGATGAATACGCCGCGTCCGGTCGCCTTGTTGCGCCCGAGCGACCCGCCGAGATCGATGGGCTTGCCGGTGACGACGCCGGTCGCGGTCGAGTGCGTGTTCATCGAATAGGTATCCATGATCCACGCCATGACTTGCGCATTGGTGTTAACGTCGGGAGCGGGGATGTCCTGCTGCGGTCCGATGATGATGCCGATCTCGCTCGTGTAACGGCGCGTGATTCGCTCGAGCTCTTTCATCGACAGAAGCGCCGGGTCGACGCGGATTCCGCCCTTGGCTCCGCCGAACGGAAGATTGACCGCCGCGTTCTTGATCGTCATCCACGCGGCCAGCGCCATGACTTCTTCCAGCGTGACCTGCGGATGGAACCGGACGCCGCCTTTTCCCGGGCCTCGCGACAGGTTGTGCTGCACGCGGTAGCCTTCGAAATGCCGGACCGTGCCGTCGTCCATCTCGATCGGAATGTCGACGATCAGCGCGCGCTTCGGATGCCGAAGCGTCTCGACCAAGCGCGCGAGCTCTCCGAGATACGGCACTACGCGGTCGATCTGCGCGAGGTATGTGCCCCACGGACTCTGCGTGGTCGGATGGATGTACGAAAGCTCCGGCTGCACGGCGCCGGGCGCGGAGCTCGTGTTGATCTCGGGTGCGGGCGCGATGTGTTTACGCGGGGGAGTCATTGACGTTCGGTGGCCCTGGTCACGAATGTGCTCCGTGCCGCGCGCGTTGTCGAAGCGGAGGCGGTCGCATCGGTACTCGGTCGGGGAGGCAGGCGATCAGCTTCCGCAACGCTGGCCAAGGTCGCGCAGATCCTCGGCCGTAAGCCGGCTGGTGCGGCTCGAGTTGAGGCCGTACATGATCGATTCGGGGTTATCGTTGTGCATCAGCCCGATCGCATGACCGAGCTCGTGCGCGAGCACGTGGATGAGGTCGTCACTGTTCGTATACTCGTAGATGTCGATGCGCATTCCGTGCACGTCGCGCGTGAACAGCCCCTGCTTGAACTCGCGTCCGGCCGTCGTGTTGATCGCAGCGACATTCGCGTTGACGCGCTCGGCGAGAGCATTGTGCCGGCTGGAAAGCCGGTTGGCGCGCTCGGCAAGCGAGTTGACCATGAGACGATCCTGCTCGAGCTCTGCAGCTGCAGCGCTGAGCGTGTCGCGCTCCTGCACGATCGATCGGTATTCTGCCGGCGGCGCGCCGCCGCGCGCATTCCACAGATCGACAGTGCGATTGTGATCGGCGAGGCGCGCTTCGTAAGCCGACTGCTTTCTGAGGTGCGTGCTCTTCGCACGCTGATAGCGCGCGGTGGCCGCGTCGTAGCGCGCCTTGAGGCGTTCGGTCCGGCTTCCGGTGCGCTCGATGCGTCGCTTGCGGAAGCTGTTCTCCTGCGCGACGCGCTGCCGGTTGTCATAAATGAAGTTGACGACGACGTCCCCTTGCGGGTCGTACTCGAGCAGACCCCGATAAGGCGATTTTTCCCAGATGCCTTCGGCCTCGGTGAGCGCCGCGTGCACGTCCTCGGTGGAAAGCCCGAAGCGGCTGTCGACCCGGCCGATCCGATAGGTGAGGGGGCTCGTGCACGGCGGCTGCCACGTCGCCACTGCGTATCCGGCCACGAACAGCAGCGCACCGCCAAGAAATTTCTTCACCACGGAATCGATCGTAGCCCAGGCTGTGCGCGAGATCGCCCTTGCGACGTGCCCGCCTGCGGCTCAGGCGGCTTTGCTGTTGACCGCCTTGCCGACACCAACGAGCAGCTTGACGGCGTCGCCGAGCCCGTCGACCGACAGCGGGAACATCGGATACATGCGCTTGAGGATCCGCGTCGTGTGCGTGCGGTCCCAGCTTTTCTGCGGCTCCGGGTTGAGCCAGACCGCGCGGTCGAAGTGCTCGTGGATGCGCTGCATCCATTCGATGCCGGGAGTCGCCGTGGTTACGCGAGGGTCGATGCCGCCGTACGGCTCGAGCAGCTCGGCCGGATGCATGGCCGCGTCACCGACGACGATCACCTTCCAGTACGGCTCGTGCAGCCGCAGCACCTGCGTGGTTGCGACCGCCGAGTCGCGCGTCAGGCGGGCGCTCGTGTAGACATGGTCGTAGATGCAGTTGTGAAAATAGAACGACTCGAAGGCCTTGAGCCCGCGCTCCTCGTGGAGCGCCGTCAGCAGGCGGCTGACGGGCTCGAACCACGGCGACATCGTGCCGCCGACGTCCATCAGCAGCAGCACGCGCACGTCGTTGCGGCGCGGAGCGCGAAACACCATCTCGATCTCGCCGGCGTTCCTGCACGTCTCGTCGACGGTTTCGTCGATGTCGAGCTCAGTCGCGTTGCCGCGACGGGTAAGCTGACGCAGTCGCCGCAGCGCGACCTTGAGCTGGCGCACGTCGAGACGCACGTCGGTGCGATAGTCCTGGAAGTGGCGCTCTTCGGCGACCTTCATCGCCGAGCGGCTCCGCCCCGGGCCGCCGACGCGGATCCCGGTCGGATGCACACCGCCGTGGCCGTACGGCGAGCGGCCGCCGGTTCCGACCCACTTGCCGCCGCCGTCGTGCTGCTCGTCCTGCTCGGCAAGGGTTTCGAGGAAGCGTCGCATCAGCTCGTCGCCGGCCATGCGCTCGAGCTCGGCGAGCTGCTCGGGCGTAAGCTGCGGGAAGTCTTTCGCTTCCTTCAGCCATTCGAGCACTTCGTCGGTCAGCGAATCGAGGCTGCCCTCGATGCCGTGGAAGACCTTCGCGAATACGCGGTCGAACGCGTCGAAGTGGCCTTCGTGCTTGATGAGGCACGCACGCGACAGGTGATAGAACCGCTTCAGGCTCGAGCCGTGAAGGCCCTTTTCGACCGCTTCCATGAGCGTGAGCCATTCCTGCGTTCCCACCGGAACGTCGGCATCGCGAAGACCGTAGAAGAGCTCGAGGAACATAACTATTTCATCGTCGCGCTTACGCGCTCCTTGTTCATCGTCGTGCTCACGCGCTCCTTGTTCATCGTCGTGCTCACGCGCTCCTTCCTTATTGGTTGTAGCGGGGGCCGAGCTCCGACCAGTTGCTCGGGTACGTGCCGCCCTGTTTCGCGTAGCGCTTGAGTGCTTCGGAATCCTGTTCGGTCTTGAGCAGGCTGCCGATGAACGGGATGTGCTCCTCGATCTTCTCGCCCGACATGCCGGCGCGGCGCAGCGCCGCGATCCAGTCGATCAACTCGGACGTCGACGGCTTCTTGCGCAGCTCCGGCTGCTCGCGCAGCCAGTAGAACTTGATGAGGCACTGGTCGAGCAGATTGGTGTCGAGGTTCGGGTGATGCACCGCGACGATTCTCGTCATCAGGCGCACGTCGGGAAACTCGATGTAGTGGAAGATGCAGCGGCGAAGGAACGCGTCGGGCAGCTCTTTTTCGTTGTTCGACGTGATCAGCACGATCGGACGCTGGATCGCGGCGACCTCGTCGCCGGTTTCGGTAACGGTAAAGCGCATCTCGTCGAGCTCGTGCAGCAGGTCGTTCGGAAACTCGATGTCGGCCTTGTCGACTTCGTCGATCAGCAGGACCTTGCGCTCCGGCGATGCGAAGCAGCGACCGACCGGTCCCATCTTGATGTACGCGCGGATGTCGGAGACGTCGGCGCCGCCGAAACGGCTGTCGTTCAGGCGCTGGACCGTGTCGTACACATAAAGGCCTTCGGCGGCCTTCGACGTGGACTTGACGTGCCAGCTCTCCATCGCGAGGCCTAGTGCCGCGCTGATGTGTCGGGCGAGCAGCGTCTTGCCGGTACCCGGCTCGCCGCGCAGCAGCAGCGGCCGCTCGAGGGCGATCGCGCAGTTGACGGCATCGACGAGGGACTCCGACGCGATGTAGCCGTCGGTTCCGGTGAAGCGATAAAAGGGCAGGGGATCTGACATGCAAGCTCCGTGAGGATGTCCGTAATACTTCGGGAAAGTCCGCGTCAGAAGCCGAGGGTCTTCGCGATGACCTGCTTCATGACTTCATCGGCACCGGCGCCGATCGAGCTCAGGCGCGAATCGACGAACAGGCGACCAGCGGGATTGTCGGTAAGGTAGCCGGCGCCGCCGTAGAGCTGAAGGCACGTGGTGGCGACGTACTGCTGGACTTCGATGCAGAAGATCTTCGCCATCGAGACTTCGCGCACGGCGTCGTCCCCGCTCATCATCTTGCGCACGCATGCATAGCCGAGCTCGCGCGCTGCCTGGATCCTGGTCAGCATGTCGACGAACTTGAACTGGTTGACCTGGAACTTGCTGAGCGGCTTGCCGAACACGATGCGCTGCTCGCAGTAGGCCTTGGTCTTGTTCCAGCAGTCCATCGCTCCTGCCGACGACGCCAGCACGGCGATCAGGCGCTCGTCGATGAACTGCACCATCTGCTGCTGGAAGCCGCGGCCCGGGTCGCCGATCGTGTTGGCGACCGGCACGCGCACGTCCTCGAGATAGATCGCGCCGGTATCCGAGCCCCAGTTGCCGATCTTGTCGAGCAGCGTGTACGTGACGCCCGGCGACTTGGTCGGGACGATGATCTGCGTGAAGCCGCCGTAGCCGGCGTCGGGGTCCGTCACGGCAAGCAGGCAGAAAAAGTCGGCCGTCGAAGCGTTCGTGATGAACATCTTCTGGCCGTTGATGACCCAGTCGTCGCCGTCGCGAACCGCCCGCGTCTTGATTGCGGACACGTCCGATCCCGCTCCCGGCTCGGTGACGCCGATCGCGCCGACGAGCTCACCCTTGATCGCGGGGACCAGAAACTGCTCGCGCAGCTCGTCAGAGCCGAAACGGTGCAGCGCCGGCGTCGACATGTCGGTCTGCACGAAGATTCCCATCGCGACGCCCGCGTTGTCGCAGCAGCCGAGCTCTTCGGCGAGAATCGCCGTGTAGCTCCAGTCGAGACCGAGGCCGCCGAAGCGCGGATCGTAGCGGATGCCGAGCATCCCGAGTTTTCCCATCTCCGGATAGAGCGCCTTGTCGAAGTGCCCCATCTCGTCGAACTCGCGCGAGCGCGGGACGATTTTGTCCTGGACGAACTTGCGGATGGTGTTGCGGAACTGCCGGTGCTCCGGCGTTGCGAACAGGTCGTGCTCGGGGAAGACGGTTTCGAACATAGAAAGGGTTAGCTACGCGAGAGGGCGGGGCTTGGCAAAGCGGGGCGAGGCCGCCCGGATCGACGGATCCCAGGCTTCGATCGGAAGACCCGCCGCACCCCGGCGGCTTGCGCAGGGCCATCGTCCCGACCATCGTGCGCGCTCCCGTCGTCATGGAGCCCGTCCGCAAAGAGCCGTCCGCCGAGCGCGGCCTTCGATTCGAGTGCACGCAGTGCGGCAAGTGCTGCTGGACTCGCGGCGAATACTCCCACGTCTACCTCACCGCCGATGACCTTGCGGCGCTGGCCGCTGCGCTCGGCATCGACGTCGCCGAGGCCAGGAAGCGCTACACGTTCCGCGACGAAAACGGATGGACCGAGCTCGATTTCGAGGGCGGCCGCTGCGTGATGCTCGACGCCGAGACGAACCTCTGCACGGTCTACGAGTCGAGGCCGACGCAGTGCCGCACTTTTCCGTTCTGGCCCGAGCTGATCCGCCGCGGAGCCTGGACCGGCGAGGCCAAACGGATCTGCGAGGGCGTCGGCAACGGCCGGGTCGTCCCGAAGGACGAAGTAGCGTCGCGGCTCGCGGCGCAGCGCAAAGCCGACGAATCCTGACGGCCGCGTCGCTCAATCCTTCCGACTGGCCATATCGCTGAATCGCGCAGCCGGCCGTCACGTGGAGCGATTCACTTGATGCGGCCGCACTGCGCGTGCTACGACCACTGGCGGGTTCGATAAGGACAGGCCGCGCGCCTTCCGATACGGATCATGAAGCGGGATGGGGACCTCCCGCGAATTCGCTCCTTCGTGAACACGACTCAACGAGCGGAGCAGGGGGAAGCATGAAAAATCGAGTTGTCTGGATGGCAGCGCTGTGCGCGCTGGCGGTTCTGCATGGCATGTCCGCGAGCGCTGCGGTCGGATGCGGCGATGGAGTGCTGAGCGGCGGCGAAGAGTGCGACGGCGGTCCGGTTGGATTTTTCGTCGACGGTGATCCTGCCGCGGCCACGTGCACGACGGGAAGTCGCTGCTACTTCCGCAACACGTGCTGCAAGTTCAACTGCCAGTACGTGGGTACGCCGGGAGTGCCGTGCCAGGACGGCGACAACTGCAGCGGACCGGACGCGTGCAACCAGGTCGGCCAGTGCATCGGCGGCCCCGCAGCGGCAAACGATACTCCATGTGACGACGGCCTCTTCTGCACCGGAACCGAGTCGTGCCAGAACGGCGTCTGTACGTCGTCGAGCGGCGATCCGTGTCCGGGGACCGCGTGCAACCACTGCCAGGAAGATACCGACACGTGCGTGGACAGCGCCGGTTCCGCATGCAGCGACGGAAGCGTGTGCGTGACCGGCGGTACCTGCGACGGCGCCGGCGCATGCGTAGGCGGCACGTTCAATGCGGGGCCATGCGACGACGGCCTCTACTGCAACGGCGCCGACACCTGTCTTGCAGGCGCGTGCGCGGTGCACAGCGGCGATCCGTGCGCGGGCCCGGACGGCGATGCCAATTGCCTTGAAAGCTGCAACGAATCGACCGACCTCTGCAACGCTGCCGACCTGGACGGATCGGCATGCGACGACGGACTGTTCTGCAACGGCGCGGCGGACACGTGCACGTCGGGCATCTGCTCCGGCACGGGAACGCTCGCGTGCGACGACGGCAACAGCTGCACCACCGAATCGTGCAACGAGCTGCTCGACAGCTGTACGCCGCTCGGTACGTTTCCCGACGGCACCGGCTGCGACGACGGAGACGCGTGCACGCGCGGTGACATCTGCTCGGCCGGCGCCTGCATCGGAACCGACACGGCACTGGCCGATCTGTGCCCGTGGACGGTCGTGATCGCCGAGCAGGAACGCAAGGATCTCATCCGTTCGTACTTCAAGACCAACGTGACCGGCGACGTGTGCGGCGGAACCATCAAGTTCTACAGCGAGACGCACGTGACGGGCGACGTGGTTGCCGACGAAGCCCAAGGAACGAGGCAGGTTCAGCTCGCGTCGGACGTCCTCATCGACGACGACATCGTCTCGGCCGGCGCCGGTGCTGCGGCCAATCCGACGATCGGCTACCTGCCGTATCTCGACCCGCCGCAGCAGACGCTGGCGCCGCTGTCACTCACCGCAAAACAGGGCGGATCCGGTTCGTACGACTTGACGGGGAATCATCCGCTCGTCGTCGAGTGCCAGGCCGCGCGCACCGCGTACCCGTTCTACGCGGGCGATCTCGACGGGCTCGCCTCGACGCAGACCCATGGCCGCATCGACATGGGCCCGCTCGACACACTCTCCGTCACCGCAGCTCAGCCGGGAAGCCTCAACGTCATCGACGTCGACGGCTCGATCAAGGTCGGATCCGGCGGCGTGCTCACGCTCGACGGCGGCGGCAGCGCCGACACAGTGGTCGTGCTCCGCGTGAGCGGCCGACTCAAGCTCTACGTATCGTCCGCGCTCGAGCTCGGCGGCGGCCTGACCCCGCAGCACACGCTGATCTACGTGAAGGGCAAGAAGTGCCTGCTCAACACCCAGTCGATCGGAGCCGGCACTCTGTTCGCATCCGCAGGCCGCGTGATCGCAAAGCAAGGCGCCGCATGGGTCGGCGCTGTCTACGGCGCCGGAACACTTCTTTCCACCGGTCAGGAATCCTCGTTTTATTACGCTCCGTTCCAGGGATTCTGAACGGAACATTCACGTGGTGACGTTCGGCTCGCGCGATGCGCCGGGCGTAACAGAGACGTCCGGCCGTGCACGCCGTCTACGAGCGACGAGAGCTCACGGGATACGAGCCGGGCGTCGAGAAGGGCCCAGATGCGAGGCGGAGCCCGCGAGAGCGAGCGAGGCGTACTTCCCGTACGTTGAGCGAGCGAAGCGGCGACAACGAAGCAGATGGGCCCTTATCGACGTCCGGCCCACCGCTCGAGCCGGACGTCACGCCGTCGTTACCTTAAAAGCCCTTGAACGCCTTGTGCTTGAAGTCGACGTGGCGTCGGACGCGCACTTCTTTGGTGCCGCCCAGTGCGGTGCCTTCCCAGGTCGTGCCGAAGCCGAAGAAGAACTTCCTCGCCACCGGGCAGAACCATGTGCCGCTGCCGGTTACGCGTGCGGCGACCTTGCAACGGTTTCCGCGACCGTAGAACAGCACGTTCTCAGGCAGCAGGCCGTCGAGCACAATGTGGCTGGCGTAGCCGATCCTGAGATCGCCGAGTGAGCGGATGACCAGCACGTCGTCGGCATCGCCGTGGAGCGTTACCGTGGCCTGGCCGCCGATCTTGAAGGACGTGTATTCGAGCACCGTCAGGCCGCTGGCATCGAGCTGAAGTGCGCCGGCGTGCTTCAGCTTGAGCTTTCCGAGTGACGTCGTCGCCGGCAGCGCGTCGAGAAGCGTTGCGGCGTCGCCGAGGATGTCCTGGTCGTCCTTGCAGACATCGACCAGGTCGTGCGTTCCGGTCGTGTCGACGAACGTGCCCGTCGGCAGCAGCAGGTCGGTGAGACGCTCGACGAGCATGCCGCTCCCGATCGTTCCGAATCCGGTCCCGGGAACTGTCTGGTACGCCCCTGCTTTTACCGTGGACTGGCCGGTGACGATGTCTCCGGCGGCATCACCATTGGTCCCGAACTTGATGCCGACGCCTTTGTGTCCCTCGCCCATGCCGGAGGTCGCGACGAGATCGCCGGTCGCCAGTCCCCGCGTGCGGAAACTGTAGAAGCCGCAGACGCTGCCGTCGAGCAGCGAGGAAGCATCGTAGCGGGCGCCGGTTGTCGTCACGGTGCCGGATACCTGGCTCGGTCCGACTCCGGCGAGCACGATCCATCGGCACGACGGCGACAGCGTAATGTCTTCGCCTTCGCACACGCCGTCCTCGCAGACGCCGGATCCGGAGATGATGCAGTCCTTGTCGCAAGGGTTGCCGTCGGTATCGAGGCAGTTACGGTTTTCCTCGCTGCAGACGTTCTGGCACTGCGGGCCGTCGGCGCACGGATCGCCGTCGTGCGTGCAGGTGCCGTCCGCGCAGTTGTCGTCGCCGTCGCAGAACAGGCCGTCGTCACATGGCAGGGTATTCGGAGTGTGTGCGCAGACGCCGCTGCCGTCGCAGTGATCGTCGGTGCAGATGTTGTCGTCGGACGTGCACGCGACGCTGACGTCTTCGTTGCACGTATTGGCTGCTTCGTTGCAATTGTCGGCGCACTCGTCGCCCTCGGCGCACGGGTTGCCGTCGTGCGTGCAGGTTCCCTCGACACAGACGTCATCTCCCGTGCAGAACAGGCCATCGTCGCACGGATCCTCGTTGTCGGTGTGGAGGCACTGGCCGGCTGCGTCGCAGACGTCGTCGGTGCAGACGTTGTCGTCGCTCGTGCACGGTGCATCGGCAGGTTTGTAGCCGTCTCCCGGGCAGGGACCGCCCTCGCCGTCGCACGTCTCTGCGACGTCGCACTCGCCGGCAGCCGGCCGGCAGATCGCCGTCGAGGGCGACAGCAGGTCGAGCGGGCACGAGGCGTCCGAACCGTTGCAGGTTTCCGCGGCATCGCAGATCCCGGTCGAGCCTCGACAGACGGTCGACGTGCTTTCCAGCGTGTCCGCCGGACACGCGGCGCCTGCGCCGCTGCATCTTTCGATGATGTCGCAGACTCCGCCCGACGCGCGGCACGTGGCGGCCGACGAAACGAACGCGTCGTCGGGACAGCCGGTACCCGTACCGTCGCAGCGCTCGTCGATGTCGCAGACGCCGGCCGCGATTCGGCAGATGGTGGCCGTGCCGGCCACCGCGTCGGAAGGGCAAGCGCCGCTGCTTCCCGTGCAGCGTTCGGCGAGATCGCAGACGCCGGTCGTGTCGCGGCAGATGGTCACCGACGAGACGAACGCCTGCGTCGGACAGTCGGCGGACGTGCCGGTGCAGTTTTCGGCGACATCACACACACCGCTGGAGCCGCGGCAGGTCGTCGTGCTCAGACGGAATGCGTTGGACGGACAGGCGGCGGACGTGCCGGTGCAACGCTCGGCCGTATCGCAGATGCCCGCCGACGTGCGGCACGCGTTTGCCGTCGACAGGAATGCATCCGTTGGACACGACGCCGTGGACCCGGTGCAGACTTCGCGCACGTCGCAGACCCCGGCGCTCGCGCGGCATGTCGTACCGGCTGCTACGAAGCAGTTGTCGAGGTCCTCGTTGCAGGCATTGCCGCAGACGCCGCCTCCAGCGCACGGATTGCCGGCGTGCGTGCAGACCCCGCCCGAACACGTGTCGGGCCCGTTGCAGAACACGCCGTCGCCGCACGGCACCGTGTTGTTGTCATGGCTGCAGCCGAACAGGTCGCCGAGACCGGATTGCAGGCTGTTGCAGACTTCCGTGGTGCAGAGGTTCCCGTCGTCGTCGCAGTCCGCGGCCGAACGGCAATGTGGTACGGCGAGGTCGGTTTCGATCTGCGCGCACTGGCATTTCGAGCCGGTGCCGGGAACCGCCTGGCTCGAGTTGTTGCAGGTCGTGTTCGCGTTCTGGTCGTAGCTCGCGCAGATCGCGAGATCATAGAAGCCGTCGTGATTGGAATCCCGGCAGGTCGCGACGATACCGGTCATGCCGACCGCGATCGTCGTCTTCGGGTAGTCTCCGCAGTTGTCCCCGTCGAGGTCGGGAAGCGTGCAGATGCCTCCGCCGGTGCAGTCGGCGTTGGTGTTGCATGTCGTCGCATTGTTCGAACATTCGCGACGGTCGGGGTCGATGATGCCGACGGTGCAATTGCCGGTCAGGGCCTGCGCGCTGTCGAACCCGACGTAGAAACCAAGATCGTAGCGCGCCGTTGTGCCGGCAGCGACGTTGACCTCGCCGTCGAAGGTCATGGTATCGCCGAGCCCCGTGCACGACTCGTTGAGCGACGTCAGGTGGAACGACGCCACACCGAGATCGTTTGCGACGCAGTTCAAACTCGGGTTGCCGGACGCCGTCGCCATGCATGGGCTGAACGCGGCGTGCGAGACGGCCGGCAGGCCGCACAGCACAGAGGCAATCCACACGGCTCCGCCGAGCGCGCGCGCGCAATGTCTTCTGATCGAATTCATGAGCTCCCCTCCGCTCGTTCAGCGTCCCCCGACGAGCGTCTTGTTCCCCGGCCTGACCTGACCCCTGAGGCGCAGGCGACAAAGATTCCGTCCCCGGTTTTCCCTGCCAGTCCTGCTACTTGCGACACTCTACCCGCACTCGCAAGGGAAATCCGCACTCGCTCCGCGCGTCTGCTGCCGCCGCTCATAAAAAAACGCCGCAGACGGCGAACCGTCTGCGGCGTTTTTGTCTACGTCTTTCGACTCGGGCTCAGAGACCGGAGAACGGCGCGTACGACAGCTGTGCGCGCCGGCGGATACGGACGTCCTTGACGCCTCCCAGCCACGTACCGGTCCACTCCGCTCCGGTACCGATCTGGAACTTGCGGGCGGCCGGACAGAACCATGTGCCTGCTCCGATCACCTGGCGGCCCGTCTTGCAGCGGCGACCCTTTCCGTAGAACAGCACGTTCTCCGGAACGATGCCGCCGCTCAGCGAGATGTTGGCGCCCTTGCCGATCTTGATGTCGCCGGCCGAGCGGATGATCAGCACGTCCATCGGACCACCGACCAGACGGATCTGCGCACGGCCGCTGATCTTGACTGACGTGTAGCTGAACACGCCCGTTCCCATCCCGGTGGCATCGATCGTCGCAAGGCCGCCCGGTTTCACCCGGTACTTGGTCCCGCTGACATCGGCCGGAAGGGCGTCGATCAGAGGTACCGCGTTCGCGAGCTTGTCCTGGTCGTCGTCACAGACGTCCACGAGCGGGTGCTCGCTGGTCGTGTCGATGTAGGTTCCGGTGCCCTGCAGATCGGCGTCGAGCTTCTCGACGATCTGGCCGAACAGGATCTGCTTGAGCTCCGTGCCCGGGATGTTGCCGACCTGGCCGACGCGCACGCCGGCGCCGCCGGTGGCAATGTCGCCGAGGACATCGGCTCCGACGCTGAACTTGATGGCGAAGCCCTTGACGCCCTGGCCGACGCCCGCGGTAACGACGTAGTGCCCACTGACCACGCCGCGTGAACGCTTGCTGAAGAAGCCGCACACGCTGCCGTCCGCCAGCGATCCGGCGTCGTTGCGAATGCCGGTGGTCTTGACGGTGTTGCCCTCGGAAACCGGACCGACGCCGCCGATCACGATCCAGCGGCAGGTCGGCGACAGCAGCGACTCGACGCCCTCGCACTGGCCGTCCGTGCAGGTGCCCTCGGTGCAGGCGTCGCTGCAGTCCAGCCCGTCGGTATCGTTGCAGTCGTTCGCCAGCTCGTCGCAGACGCTCGAGCAGATCGGATTGCCCGTGCACGGGTCGCCCAGGTGACTGCTGCAGGTCCCGGCCGCACAGATGTCCGGGCCGTTGCAGAACGTTCCGTCGTCGCACGGCGCGGTGTTGGCGGTATGCGCGCAGGTGCCGGTACCGGAGCAGTGGTCATCGGTGCAGTCGTTGACGTCGTCGGTGCACGGCGTGTTGCTGTCGGAGAAACACGTGTCCGCGTCTTCGTCGCACGTATCGGCGCACTCGCCGCCGGCCAGGCATGGGTCGCCGGCATGCGTGCAGGTGCCGCTCGCGCAGACGTCGGTTCCGTTGCAGAACGTTGCGTCGTCGCACGGAGCGGTGTTGTTCGTGTGGCCGCACGTCCCGCTGCCGTCGCAGAGGTCGTCGGTGCAGACGTTCGAGTCGCTCGCACAAGGAGTCGACGAGCTGGCGAATGCATCCGCGGGGCACGTGGCCGCGCCGCTGCAGACTTCGGCAACGTCGCAGACGCTGCCGGCGGCGCGACAGGTCGTCGCGCTCGACGCGAAGCCGTCGGCCGGACACGAAGCGGACGCACCGCTGCAGGTCTCGGCCACGTCACAGATTCCTGCCGATCCGCGGCAGGTATTTCCGGACGTGAACGAATCGGCCGGGCAGCTCGCCGACGCGCCGGTGCAGTTCTCCGCGACGTCGCAGACGCCCGCCACAGAGCGGCAGACCGTCGCTCCGCTCGCGAAGCAGTTGTCGGGGCCTTCGTTGCATGTGCTGCCGCAGATTCCGCCGCCGATGCATGGGTCGCCGGCGTGGCTGCTGCACGTTCCGCCTGCGCAGGTGTCCGGCCCGTTGCAGAACAGGCCGTCGCTGCACGGCGCGGTATTGTTGTTGTGCACGCAGGTTCCGGCGCCGTTGCACTCGTCGTCGGTGCAGACGTTGCCGTCGGTCGTGCATGCCGACCCGAGGTCGTCGTTACAGGTATCGGCCGCCTCGTTGCACGAGTCCTGGCAGACGCTGCCGCCGGTGCACGGGTCGCCCGAATGCTGGCTGCAGGTACCGCCGCCGCAGATGTCGGTGCCGTTGCAGAACAGGCCATCGTCGCAGACGTTGCCGTCGCCGCCGTCGCACGCGTTGGTGGCCTCGTTGCAGGCGCCCGCGCAAGTGCCGATGCCGCCGGCGCATGGGTCACCGGGATGGACGGTGCACGATCCGGCCAGGCACGTGTCGGGGCCGTTGCAGAACGTTCCGTCGTCGCACGGACCGGTGTTGTTCGTATGCGCGCAGGTTCCGGTGCCGTTGCAGAAGTCGTCGGTGCAGACGTTGCCGTCGGTCGAGCACGGAGTCGAATTGCTCGCCTTGCCATCCGCGGGACACGTGGCCGAGCCGCTGCAGACTTCGGCGGCATCGCACTCGTCCGTTGCCGCGCGGCACGTGATCGCACCCGCGAATCCGTCGGCCGGGCACGAGGCCGACGCGCCGCTGCAGGTCTCGGCCACGTCACAGACGCCGTTCGCTGCGCGGCAGGTATTGCCGGACGAGAACGAATCGGCCGGACAGGTCGTAGAGGCTCCGGTGCAGTTTTCCGCGACGTCGCAGACGCCCGCGGAAGAGCGGCAGACGGTCGCTGCGCTCGCGAAGCAGTCGTCGGTCGACTCGTTGCATGTGCTGCCGCAGATTCCGCCGCCGGTGCACGGGTCGCCCGCGTGC
>DATNBU010000005.1 GCA_035571835.1 Candidatus Limnocylindrales bacterium
GAATGGGGGACAACATGAAAACGAGAGACAAGACGATGACGACACTGAAGTCCTTTCCGATCCTGATCGCGCTTGCCGCATTGTCGGCCTGCTCGACCATGAACAGCGGACACAGCGCTGCGCCGGCCGCCGGCCAGCAGACGTTCGCTACTCCGGAGGAAGCCGTTCGCGCCGTCGGTGCGATGGCCGGCGGCGGAGACGAAAAACGCACTGAGGAAATCTTCGGCCCGGGCTCCAACGATCTGGTTCGCTCCGGCGACGAGGTGGCCGATCACGACCGCGCGCTCGAGGTCAAGGCGATGATCGACAGGAAGGTCGCGTTCGAAGACCTCGACACGAACATGAAGGTCGCACTTCTCGGAGACGATGCCTGGCCGTTTCCGATCCCGCTCGTCAAGGGCCGGAGCGGCTGGTACTTCGACACCGAAGCCGGACGCGAGGAAGTCGAGAACAGGCGCGTCGGTCGCAACGAGCTCGAGACGCTGGCGACTCTGCACGCGGTCGTCGATGCGCAGCGCGAATACGGCGCGAGCCACGGCGGCGCTTACGCGCAGCGCGTGATCAGCAGCAAGGGCAAGCACGACGGCCTGTACTGGCCGGTTGCGGCGGGAAAGCCGTCGAGCCCGCTTGGTCCGCTCGTGGCCGAGGCCGCGGCCGAAGGGTACAAGGCCGGCAACGAACCGCAGCCGTACCACGGCTACTACTTCAAAATGCTGACCGCGCAGGGAGCGAACGCACCCGAGGGTGCAAAGAGCTACCTCGATGCGAAGGGCGCGATGACGAAGGGATTCGCAATGGTCGCGTGGCCGGCGAACTACGGAAACTCCGGCAAGATGACGTTCCTCGTCAGCGACCGGGGCATCGTGTTCCAGAAGGATCTCGGTGAGAACACCGAGTCTGTAGCGAGCGCGATCACGACCTACGATCCGGACGACAGCTGGGACCCGACGGGCGATTGATCGTGACGATTCGAACGAGCTTCCTTCGCGTTGCCGCTGCGGCTTCGCTTGCAGCGGTCGCGGGGGTTGCAGGGTGCAGCCCCGCGGGCACACGCACGATGGAATCCGGCAAGACGGCGGCCGCACCGGCCGCCGTCGAGTCCGGCTTCCTTTCCGATTATGCGAAGCTTGCTCCGAGCGAGCAGTTCCCGGATCTGCGTTTTTACCGTGACGAGTCGCACAGGACCGGTTACCGCCGCATCCTGTTCCGTCCCGTCGAGGTATGGCGCGGCGCCGACAAGCTGCTCACCGACGTTCCGGAGGAAGACCTCCAGTTCCTCGCCGACTCGTTCTACCAGGCAGTCCGTGGCCGGCTCGCCGGATCGTTCGAGATCGTCGACGCGCCCGGCAAGGGCGTTCTCGAAATCCAGCTTGCGCTTACGCTGGTGACGGATCCGAGCTCGAGCGTCGACTTCTATTCGACCGCGATTCCCGCAAAGGACGTCACGCCGCGAAGCGGTGCGCTGTCGCCCGCAACCCGCGCCTTCGTGCGCGCTTGCGCGCTGGAAGCGGAAATGTCGGAGCAGGACGGCTCAAAGCCGCAGGGAAAGAAGCACCGTGCTCCCCGCACCGTTCGCGCGGCGATCTACGACGTGCGTCGCGGCGACCAGTCGCCGAAGGGAAACGTTGCGACGTGGGAAGATGTGCGCGGCGTGTTCGACCGATGGGCCGGTGTGCTCGACGAGCGTCTGACGGCCCTGCGTGATGGCACGTTCAAGCCGCGCCTGACGACGAAAGCTCAGCGACAGTAAACGTCGGCCCTGCCGACACAGCGATACACGCGATCGCGACCACTGCCGCGCGCATCCCAGTCACAAAGGCCGCGCGAGCTGCCGGACGGCACCTTCGGATGGCCGCCCGCCATCTCGCACAGGTTCATGCTGTCTTCCTGCGCGAGCCAGATCGCGTCTTCGCAGCAGTCGCGCTTGTTGTCGTGGTTCCAGCCGGTATCGCCCCAGCCCTTGTGCGAGTCGGCCATTGCCGGCGCCGCCGTCAGGACCGTTGCGAGAACGAAAAATGCCGTGGAACGAAAAGCTCTCATCGCACGGCGACGCTACCACGCGTCCGTCCGCGACGCGAAGCGCCGATGACGAAACGCGAGGCGCGATCTATTCCGGAAGAGTCTCGTCGGATCCTCCGAAGCTCTTCGGGAAATCCTTGAACTTCGGCAACCCGTCGCGCACGTTCATGACCTTCTCGCCGTAGTTGACGTGCAGCGTGGGCTCATAATGGAGCCCGTGCACGTTGCCCGCCGGCACGTCGGTCATGCCGAGCTGCGGATGCCGGATCAGCACCGGCGCGCCGCAACTCGTGCAGAAGTGGCGGTGGCTGGCTTCGGTCTTCTTGTAGACGCCGAGCTTGTCGGCGCCTTTTACGACGTTGACCTTCGGAGTCGGCCACAGCGTGGCGGCGTGGATCGGCGCACCGAGCCATCCCCGGCACGAATCGCAGTGACAGTACGCCTGCACGGCCGGATCGCCTTCGATCGCAATTTCCACCGCGCCACACGCGCAGCCGCTTTTGTAACTCGAGTTCGCCATCGGTTTCCTCCGTTTCGATTCCTTGCCCGTCAGGCAGGGTCCGAACCATTACGGTTTCTCGCGAACCAAGCCAGTGCCGCCGTGAAATGCCGGCGCAGGCCTGTTCGCACCCGCCGCGTGCGGACTGCCGTCGTTGCCGTCTACTCGTAATTGCCGAACACGCGCACCCGCACGCGATACGCCGACTCCGGCCGGTACAGGGTCACACGGTACCTTATCCACGGTCCGTTCGGATTGACGTTGATCTCACCCGTGCGCAGGCGCGCACTCCCGATCACGTTTCCGGCGTCGTCGATGGTCGCGACCGTCACATGATCGACGATCTCGTCGAGCGCGATCGTGTCGGGCGGGATCGAGTACGAAAAGCGGAATCGCACCTCGACCGTACGACCGTCGTCGCCGTTGATCGCGACCGCGAACGCCTCGGCTCCGCCGCCTTCGAGGGGCTCGACGTCGTAGCGCATCTCTCCATTCTCGGCCGGCATCGCGATGGAAAGGCTCGCCTGGAGAGGCGGACCCGCCGCCGCGGCGACGACAGGGCAGGCGAGAACCATAGCCAGCAGCAGACCGATTGTTCTCATGATCGTAGCTCCTTGCTCGCCTCCAGCATTCGCAGGCCCGATGCATCGGCGCAAGATCGTGCCGCTGCCGATTCGCCCGGTTGAGGATCGCCGGTTTCGCGGCATGCACTCGTATCCCTTGCCACGACCGTCGATCCGGCGTCATCTGTCGCGCCGAGATGAATAAACCCCCGCCAGCGCGATCCTCGTCCGACCCGTCACGCGAGATCGTCATCGTCGACATCGACGGGACGATCGCCGACGTGCGTCACCGTCTGCACCACATCAACGGCCCGAAGAAGAAAAACTGGAAAGCGTTCTTTGAAGCGATGGATCGCGACACGCCGATCGCGCCCGTCATCGAGCGCGTTCGCGAGCTCGCGAAGACCAGCGAGATCGTCATTATCACCGGACGTCCCGAGAGCTATGAAGCGCGCACGCTGGCGTGGCTCGCCCGGCACGACGTGCCGTTCTCACGCCTGCTCATGCGGCGCTCGGGCGACCATCGCCAGGATTTCGTCGCGAAAGAGGACCTTCTGCACGAGCTGCCGGCCGGTCGCGTCACGCTGGCCATCGACGATCGCGCTCCGGTCTGCGACATGTACCGTCGTCACGGCATCGAGGTCATCGAGGTCGCGAGCGACGTCGAAAACCAGAACGTCAACGAAGTTTACCGTAAGCACCCCGACTGAGACGCGCGTGCGTCCGTCAGGCGCACTGTGTACATGCCCGTCGCGGCTCGACGGCTGGTACCGTCGCGCCCGGAGGAGACCACCGGCAATGAAACGAACCCTTATGACGGTCCTGCTCGCGCTCGCGGTCGTACCGAATGCCCGGGCCGCGGGTTACGGCGCCTACTTCGAGTACGCGAACGTGTTCGACGGCAAGTTCACCAACGGATGCGACGGCTGCGATTTCAACGGCGACAGCGACATCGACTACGAAGAAGACCACTACGGCGTCGGTTTTACGTTCGATACGGCGGTCGCGATGGACAAGCTGTTCAACTACCGGCTGAGCGTCGGCTACGAGCATGTCTCCGCGGACTACAAAGTGAAGATCGACGGGGCCAAATTCTCGAGCGACGAAGACGGGGACGGGATCGCGGTCGACAGCGCGTTCGGATTCGGCCTGGTCCGCAACAGCCGCATGCGCCTGTGGATCGGACCGGCCGTTCGGCTCAGCACGGACTTCTTCACTCCATCGGGCTACAGCGACTACTTCGATTTCGCGATCGGGGCAGGCCCGGAAATCGGCCTGAATTTCCACGTGAACGACCGCATTTCGCTCGGGATGACGGCCGGGTATCAGATTCTCTACAGCCTCAGCGTGACTGACGACAACAGCAGCTACTGCGACGGCCACGGCCATTGTTACGACTATGATTACGACAGCATCGACGGCTACGAGCAGATGGCTTTCATCAAGCTCGTCATGCTGTTTCGTACCGCCGACGATATCTTCTGAGGGATATCGTCCCGGAATCGGGGACAGACGCCAGTTTCCCGAAAATCGGTGTCTGTCCCCGATTTCGCATCTCGCGTTGACAGCGGGAGTCCGGTTCCTACCTTGAGTACCGTAAGGCGAGTGCGCCACCGGGCTTCCAGGGAGGCCCGAAGCGAGGTGCCAGATGAACACTGCAAAAATGAACTACAATCAGCCTGACATGTTCCACGACGAGGCCGCACATCGACTGGAATGGCGGGTTGGGGTGCCGTTCGCAATCGCCGCGATGATCCTGGCGTTGTACGGGCTCTTCTACCACGCGTTCTGATCGAGCGCGCAAAAAACAACCTGACCGAGTGCGCGCATCGAGCAATCGATGCGCGCTTTTTATTTGGCAGCTGGCGACAGACGCTGTTTCGCCGTGGCGGACCCGTCGCAGTTTCGCGGGTGCTATTTCCCGCCCGTCGCGTGCCATTCGAGTGCGCCGAGCGGATTGGAAAAATCGTCCGTCCACGCACGCTCGAGATGCTCGCTGACCGGCTTCCATTCCGGCGGAAGCGCGCGTCCCTCGTCGGGGCGTGCCAGGATCATCCACGTTGAAGCGCTTTTTCCTTCGCGCTCGTCCTGGTCGCGAAGCTTGAGGTCCTCGAACGCGTAACCGTCGAACCCGGACGGCTCACCGACGCTCTCCAGCACCGGCTGCAGCCGGAAGAAGCGGTTCGAGATGTGGAACAGCATCACGCCGCTCGGCGTCAGGTGTTCCGCGTACGTCGCGATCGCCTCTTTGGTGATCAGGTGAAGCGGGATCGCATCCGAGCTGAACGCGTCGACGATGATGATGTCGTAGCGCTTGTCTCCGCGCTCGGTGATCGAAAGGCGCGCGTCGCCGAGGATGATGTCCTTGCGCGCCGCCGGCGAGTTGGTCACGAACGTGAACAGGCGCGGGTCGCTGGCCACGCGCGCCATCGTCGGGCTGAGCTCGAACAGATCCCACTCGTCGACCGGCCGCGCATAACAGGTGAGCGCGCCCGAACCGAGACCGATCAGCGCAACGTGCATCGGCGGCGAAGTCGCCGCCGCGGCCGTGAGGTATCGACCCGCCGGACCCGCCGGATGATAGTAGGAAACCGGATGGCAGCCGGACATTCCGCTGACCCGCTGCATGCCGTGAACGGTCGAGCCGTGCACGACCCGGTGGAACTCACCGGTCTCGTCGATCGTCACCCGCACCCGTCCGAAAAAACTTCGCTCGGCGAAGATCGAGTGCCCGAACGGCGACGGCAGCAGAACCGACGTTGCAATCAGCGCCGCGAGCCGCGTCGCATAGACGGTCCCGCGTTCGTTGCCGGCGAGCGTGTAGAAGGCCGCCGGCAGATACGGCAGCGCCGGTCCGAAGACGCTGTCGGGAGAGATCCGCGTCGCCAGCGGCGTGCCGACCAGCACGAGCGCAGCCGGAACGACGACGTCGAGCACGCGGCTGAGCGCCGACCGTGCGCCCGGGCTTCCCGGCACCATCACGATCGATGCGAGCACGAGCGCAACCGGATACTCGACGAGCCCGTCGGTCAGAAGCGGCGGAACGAGCAGCGTGACGAGGCCGCCGACGGCGCCGCCGACCGAAATGGCCAGATAATACTGCGGCAGCAGCGCCGGCGGCGGCTGCAGCGCCGTAACCCGCACGTGGCAGAACAGGCAGCAGTAGAAGAACACGATCAGGTGCAGCGGAATCAGGAAGATCGCCGGGGAGTTGGCCTCGGCGCACAGCGTGACGACGACCGCAATCAGTGCGAGCGACGACAGGCGCGCCAGCAGGTTCGGCAGCGGATAGAGCGGCCGCCCGAACGCCACGATGAACGTTGCAAGATAGATCGCGAGCGGAATCGTCCAGAAGAACGGAATCGATGCGATGTCGGTCAGGATGTAGCTGGTGACGCTCAGCAGCAGGCTGGCCGGGACCGCGGTAAGGCCGATGATCTTCGCCCACTCGACGCCGCCGGAAGTCAGGTCGACGTCGGTTGCGAGCGCAGCCGGCGCGGGCTGCTCGCGGCGAAGCACGCCGCCGAACGCGACGATTGCAGCGGCCACCACGACCAGCAGCGCGAGAAACACCGTTCGCTGCGCGCCGAGCGAAAGCTCGGGCTCGAACAGCAGCGGATAGGCGAATAGCCCGAACATGCTTCCGGCGTTGCTCGCAGCATAGAGGCGGTACGGGTGCGCAGCCGTCGGATGCGACGAGCGTGCGAACCAGCTCTGCACGAGCGTCGTCAGTGCCGCGAGCGCGACGAACGGCAGCAGCGCGTTGGCGACAAGCCACCCGACCAGCAGCCTGAGCGGTGCGTCGGTTACGTGCGGGAGATGGACGACCGAGCCCGGATACGCGACGAACAGCGTCGCGAGCACCGCAAGCTGGACCGCGATCTGCGCGGTAAGGCTCGCAAGCCGCGTCACCGCGAGTGCGTAGAGGTAGCCGACGAGCAGCGCCACCTGGAAGAACACCATGCACGTGTTCCACAGCAGCGGCGTCCCGCCGAACGACGGCAGCAGGATCTTCCCGACGTACGGCTCGAACGCGAAAAGAAGCAGCGACCCGAGGAATGTCGCCGTCACCGCCAGCCACAGCGCGAGGCGACCCTTTGTATTCGTCGCCGCGTCCACGGCCGGCGCGGCCAGGCTCACGTGCCGTGCACTTCCTCGAGATAGGTGTAGCCGTTGAGGCCTTCCTCGTAGAACTTCAGGAAGCGGCCGGCTTCGAGATGGTCGAGGCGACCCGCACGCACGGCCTTGTCAACGGCCACCTGCAGGCGGTGCACGAGCTGCTCCTTCGGGAACTGCACGTAGCCGAGCACTTCGCTGACGGTGTCGCCCTTGATGATGCTGCCGATGACGACTTCGCCTTCCTCGGTCAGGTCGACGTGGACCGTATTGGTGTCGCCGAACAGGTTGTGCAGGTCACCGAGGATTTCCTGATACGCGCCGATCAGGAACGCGCCGAGGTAGTACGGCGAGCCGTCGAAGGTATGGAAGCGCAGCGTGCGCCGCACGTCGCGCCGGTCGATGAAGTGGTCGATCTTGCCGTCGGAGTCGCACGTGACGTCGCCGATCACCGCGTGATGGGTCGGCATCTCGTTCAGCCGGTGGATCGGCATCACCGGGAACAGCTGCTTGATCGCCCAGCTGTCGGGCATCGATTGGAACAGCGAGAAATTGCAGAAGTACGTGTCCGACAGCATGAGGTCGAGGCCTTCGAGCTCCTCCGGCACGAACTCGAGCTGCTCGGTCAGCTTGCGGATCTTGCGCAGCGTCGCGAAGAACAGGTTTTCGATCAGGCAGCGCTGGTCGAGCGGAAGATAGCCGGTCGCGAACTGGTTCATCGCGATGTCGAGAGCCTGCTGCGCGTCGTGGTAGCTCTCGAGCAGGTTGCGCGGCATCAGGCCCTGGTAGGTCTGCAGCAGGTCGTGAAGCGGCTGCTCGGCGTCTTCCGGCACGGCAAGCGGAATCTCCGCGCTGCCGCCCTGGTCGGCGACTCCGAGGCAGCCGAAGATCAGCGCCGAATGGTAGGCCGTAAGCGCGCGTCCGCTTTCCGAGATGATGTTCGGGTGCGGCACGCCGACTTCGTCGCAGACGTTCTGGATGTGGTAGACGACGTCGTTCGCGTACTCCTCGAGCGTGTAGTTCATGCTCGATTCGAAATTGGTCTGCGAGCCGTCGTAGTCCACTCCGAGCCCGCCGCCGACGTTCATGTATTCGAGGCCCGCGCCGCGCTGGTAGAGCTCGGTGTAGATGCGCGCCGCCTCGATCAGCGCGGCCTTCACGTGCCGGATGTTCGTGATCTGGCTTCCGAGGTGGAAGTGCAGCAGCTTGAAGCAGTCGCCCATGCCGCGGCTCTTGAGCTCCTCGAACGCCGCAAGGATCTCGCTGACCGTAAGGCCGAACTTCGAACGGTGGCCGCCCGACGACTGCCAGCGTCCGGACCCGCGCGCGGCAAGCTTGACGCGCATGCCGATCTGCGGGCGCACGCCGAGCCGCTCGGCGCTCTTCAGGATCAGGTCGAGCTCGGTGTACTTTTCGACGACCGGGATCACGTTGCGCCCGATCTTGAGCGCGAGCATCGCCATCTCGATGAACTCGCCGTCCTTGAAGCCGTTGCAGATGATCGGTGCATTGGCTTCGGTCATCGCGACGACGCAGAGCATTTCGGGCTTGCTGCCGGCTTCGAGGCCGAACCCGTACTCCTTTCCGATCTGCACGATCTGCTCGACCACGTGGCGCTGCTGGTTGACCTTGATCGGATAGACGCACTGGTAGGTGCCGTTGTACTTGTGATCCGAGATCGCGCGCGCGAACACGTCGTGGATTTCCCGCACGCGATCCCGAAGGATTCCGTTGAAGCGCACGAGCAGCGGAAGATCGAGGCCGCGCAGCTGCATCGAGTCGACGAGCTGCTTGAGATCGACGAAGCGGTTCGGATCCTTCTGGGGATGGCAGAGCAGGTGTCCCGCGGCCGACACCGAGAAGTAGCCTTTGCCCCAGCCCTTGACCTCGTACAGTTCCGCGGCGTCCTGGGTCGACCAGCGCCGGGTCGCATCGTTCTGCATCATGGCGCGCACCTTAAGCGATGCGCCCGTCGTGTCGAGCGACGCGAGCCCGTCGATGGAGCGAAGCGAAATCGGGGACAGACACTGATTTGTCGAAATCAGTGTCCGTCCCCGATTTCCCGCGAGCGTTGCGGGCGGGTGCGGGCTACAACGTGAGGCCGCCCGCGGGCGCCACTTCGTATGTTCCGGGATCTCGAGCTTCGCCTGCTGCCTTCGCTCGCCACGCAGCCGGACGCCCTTCGCGACGCGGCAGCCCGGGCCGCCGGCGTCTCGCCGTCGCGCGTCCGGGGCGTGACCGCCCTGCGCCGTTCGCTCGATGCCCGTCCGCGATCTCCCGTCTATCAACTCCGCGTCCGCGTCTGGATCGATGAGGAGCCGCGCGCGCCGGAGCTCCTCGAGCTCGCTCTTCGCGACGTGCGCTCGGCGCCGCCCGTCGTCGTCGTCGGGGCAGGCCCGGCGGGACTGTTTGCCGCGCTCCGCCTGATCGAGGGCGGGCTGCGCCCGATCGTGCTCGAGAGGGGCAAGGACGTACGCGGCCGGCGCATCGACGTCGCACGGCTGAGCCGCGACGGGATCGTCAACCCGGAAAGCAATTACTGCTACGGCGAAGGCGGCGCCGGGACGTTTTCCGACGGCAAGCTCTACACGCGCTCGACCAAGCGCGGCGACGTCGAGCGCATCCTCCAGATCCTCGTCCGGCACGGCGCGCCGGCCGACATCCTCGTCGATGCGCATCCGCACATCGGCACCAACCGGCTGCCGCGCGTCGTCGATGCGATCCGCCGGACCATCGTCGAATGCGGCGGCGAGGTTCGTTTCGGCGCGCGCGTCGACGGGCTCGTGCGGGAAGCCGGCGCGGTGCGCGGCGTCGTGCTCGCGGACGGGGAGCGCGTTGTCGCGGGCTCCGTCATCCTCGCCACCGGCCATTCGGCGCGCGACGTGTACGCGATGCTCGACGAGAGCGGCATCCGGCTCGAACCGAAAGCGTTCGCGTTCGGAGTCCGCGTCGAGCATCCGCAGGCCCTCGTCGACTCGATCCAGTATCGCTGCGAGCGGCGTCCGGCCGAGCTTCCGCCGGCGTCGTACTCGCTGCTCCGGCGCGTCGACGGGCGCGGCGTGTACTCGTTCTGCATGTGCCCGGGCGGCGTCATCTGCCCGGCAACGACTTCGCAGGACGAGGTCGTCGTCAACGGCTGGTCGCCGTCGAGGCGCAACTCGCGCTGGGCAAACTCCGGTATCGTCGTCGAGACGACGATCGAAGACGCGCGCCGGCTTTGCGGCGACGGGGTGCTTGCGGGCGCGCGGCTGCAGGCGTCGATCGAGCAGCGTGCGGCCGAAGCCGGCGGAGGGCTCGCGGTCGCACCGGCGCAGCGCCTGATGGACTTCGTCGACGCGCGCGCGAGCACGGATCTTCCATCGTGCTCGTACCCGCCGGGAATCCGCGCGGCCGAGCTCGGCGACGTGCTGCCCGGCTTTGCCGCGCACGCGCTTCGTGACGGCCTGCGGCTGTTCGGCGAACGCATGCGCGGCTTCCTGACCAACGACGCGGTCGTCGTCGGCGTCGAGACGAGGACGTCGGCGCCGGCGCGAATACCACGCGACGCCTCGACCGGAATGCATCCGGAAGTCCGCGGCCTGTTTCCATGCGGCGAAGGGGCCGGAGCCGCCGGCGGCATAGTGTCGGCGGCGATGGATGGCGAACGCGCAGCGGCGGCCGTTCTCGGCGTGCCATATGCGCGCGGAGCGGAGGCCGTCAGCGCTCGTAAAGCATGATGCGGACCTCGTCGGCGTACTTCGACGACACCTTCGAATGCGTGGCTTCGAGCAGCGCCTGGATGCGGATCGCGCGCACGATGTCTTCGCGCGACAGGACGAGCCAGACGCGATCGGCCGCGGAAGCTTCGGCTTTGTCGAACTCGTTCGAGAACAGCAGCTCGCCGTGCTGGAGCCGTGCCGGCTGCGGCGCGCCGGACCTCTTCAGATAGTATTCGAGTGCGAACGCGCTCCACGAGCTGTCGTACAGGATCGCATCGCCCGGCCGCGCGTCCTGGGCAACGAGGTTCGCCGGAGTCGTCCAGTCTTCCTCGTGTGGCCCCTCGGCAAACCCGCTGGCGACTTTCAGCTGGGAAGTGAGAATGACTCCGACCAGAACCCAGGCAACCGGTGCCAGCGTTCGGTTCTGGCGGACGCTCGCGACGGCCGCGCCCGCAGCGAGCGTCCACGCCGGGATCGACATCACCAGATAGCGGTTGAGCAGGACCGGACCCCACAGCGAGATCGTGGCAAGCGCCGCGAGCGGCCCGAGACCCCACAGGATGAAAAGCGTCGCGCCCCAGCGCGCGACCGGATCGCGTTCGCGCAAGATACGAACGACGAGAATTGCCAGCACGGCTACGTAAACGTACGGAACTCCCGAGCCGCCTCCCGCGAGGTATCCCGTCTGCCAGATCAGGTACTGGCTCGTCACCGGCGGAATCCAGCTGATCACCTTGTGCGACGCGGTGCCGAGCGTGTAGAGGATCGGCGCCGTCAGCGCGGTGATCGCGGCAATCCCGATCAGCAGGTTTTTTTTCGCAAACAGCGCGCGCGGGCCGAGCGCAGCCAGCGAAAGGATCTGGAATGCGATGGTGAACAGCGCGAACGAATGCGAGTACATCGCAAGGCCGCTCGCGACGACCCACCACGCGATATCGCGGCGACGACCGCTGTCGAGAGCCTTCGCCAGAAAGAGCGCCGCAAGGCACGAGCACATCATCGCGAGCGAGTAGCCGCGCGCTTCCTGCGCATAGCGGATCGAAAACCAGTGAATCGAAAGCAGTGCGCCCGCGACGAGTCCGGCGGCCATACCGAAAAGGCGCCGCCCGAGAAGACAGGTGAGGAGGATTGCGACGATCGAACAGATCGCCGAGAAGCCGCGAACCGTCGAGATGTCGTCGCCGAGCAGGTGCCATGGCCGCAGCGCCAGGTAGTAGAAAACCTGGTTGTTCAGTACCGGATTGTCGAGATGGCGCAGCAGATCGACGATCGGGACCTGCACCATCCCGAGCGTCTGGCCTTCGTCGAACCAGACTGATCTCAGCCCGATCCCGCTGAAGCGCACGTACGCGCCGGCGGCGAGGATCAACAGGACGAGAGCGCCGAAAATGCGCGATCTCGCGGACTTGGCACCGGTCATTGGGGAAACATCTGCGACCGCTGAGCCCGAGTCGAGTCGGTCCGGCGGGAGTGTGCAGCGGCGGCCGGAAAAATAAATATACCGGCAGTATACTCTTGCATTGGCGTATACCGGCGACTAGGGTCCGCCGCCGTGAGCGTCGCCGCTTCCCCGACTCCGATCGCGTCCGGCCGCCGCGAGCGCCGCAAGCTCGAGGTGCGCCGGCGGATGATCGATGCCGCGCAGGCCCTCTTCGAAGAGCGCGGCGTCCACGCGACCACCGTCGTCGAGATCTGCGAGCGAGCCGACGTCGCGCACAAGACGTTCTTCAATCACTTCCCGGCCAAGCAGGACCTCGTCCGCGCAATGGCGCGCGAGGCGATCGAGTTCCTCCTCGACGACATCGCGACTGCGCACGCAAGCGGCCGCTCGACGGCGGGACGTCTCGACGCGTTTTTCGAGAGCGTCGCGACGCGCGCATCGGCGGCGGGCCCGATGCACCGCGAGCTGATGACCGAGATCATCCATGCCGCACAGGGCGCCGACGAGCCCACCGACGCGCGACGGCTGCATGCGGCGTTCGGTGCGATCGTTGCCGACGGCGTTCGCGCCGGAGAAGTCACGCGCAAGCATCCGAGCGAGACGCTGACCGAGACGATTCTCGGGATGTATTACGCGCTGATGTTCAACTGGGCGAACCTCGAACATTATCCGATCGCAGCCAGGGCGCGGGCCGCATCGAAGTTCCTCGCGGATGCGCTGGCGCCGCAGGGCTCGGAGGCGAGCCGTCCGAGCGAAGCGGCGGGCACGGGGCACGCAGCGCGCCCGCGACCGATTCGAAAGAACGTGCCACGCAAGGAGACTCTTCATGGCAAGGCGTGACAAGGAAAATTCGATCCTGCCGATCCCGAACGGCTGGTTCGCCGTCGAGTGGACCAAGGAGCTCATCGCGGGCCAGGTCAAGAGCATCCACTACTTCGGGGAAGACCTGGTGCTTTTCCGCGGGCGCTCCGGCGAGGCGCACGTGCTCGATCCGTACTGCCCGCACCTCGGCGCGCATCTCGGCGAAGGCGGCCGCGTGCTCGGAGACGGCCTGCGCTGCCCGTTCCACGGCTGGACGTACGACGGCTCGACCGGCCAGTGCACGTCGATTCCGTACTGCGAGCGGATTCCGGCCAAAGCCGCGGTACGTGCGTGGCCGACGTGCGAAAAGAACGGAATGATCTTTGTCTGGCATCACAGCGAGGGCCAGGCGCCGACGTGGGAAGTGCCGCTGCTTGCCGAGATCGGTCACGCGGACTGGTCCGAGCCGCGCACGTTCGAGCTCGAAGTGCCGGTGCACGTGCAGGACATGCACGAGAACAACAACGATCCGGTTCATTTCCAGTTCGTGCACGGAAACCTCGAGCCGCTGCCGTCGGAAATCTCGTACGCCGCAGACGGGCGTGCCTATCGCATCTCGAGCCGGCAGATCCGCGACACACCGTACGGGCGCTTCGAGACGACGCTGATCCGCGATTCGTGGGGCATCGGACTGTCGGCGGTCAGCACCGAAGGCATTCCGAACGCGGGGCTTCTGATGTTCTCGTCGACCAGCCCGGTCGACCACGATCGCACGTTCTCGCGCTGGCTGCTGACCGCGACCAACAACATGGTCGACCTTGCCGGCGAGGACTTCATGAACGGGCTGACGACCGGCGTGATGCAGGACCTGCGCATCTGGTCGAACAAGGTCCATCGCGCGCGGCCGGTCTTGTGCGAGGCCGACACGTATCTCGCCGAGTTCCGGCAGTGGGTGAAGCAGTTCTACAGCCAGCCCGTGCAGACGCAGTAGGCTTATCGGAGTTCCACGCGGAGACATGGAGCACGGAGATATCGAGCACGGAGATATGGAAATGGATCGCTTCCTCGTCATTTCGTCGGATTGTCACGCCGGGCTGCCGCCCGATCAGTACCGCAACTATCTCGATCCGCAGTACCGCGAGTTGTTCGACGTCGCGCTGCCTCTGCAGATCGCAGAAATGGAAAAGATGTCGAAGATGTTCCTGATCGACGACATCAACCGCAAGTGGCGCGACGAAGTCGGCGACGCCCTGACCGGCGCGTGGGATCACGACGAGCGCCTGCGCGTGATGGACGCGGACGGCATCGCCGGCGAAATCATCTTCCCCGACGGAATCACCGAGATGAACACGCCGCCGTTCGGCGCGGGCCTGTCGCTGCCGGTCGAGGACCGCATCGTGCCCGAGCTGCAGTGGGCCGGCGCGCGCGCACACAACCGCTGGCTGGCCGAGCTCGTATCGATGGCGCCGGCGCGCCGTCTCGGCGTCGCGCTGGTTCCCGCACTGTGGGACGTCGACGAGGCGGTCAAGGAAGTCGAGTGGGCGCGGAAGAACGGGCTCGGCGGCGTGCTGCTGCCGTGCATGTGGCGGCATCTCGATCCGTACCACCATCCCAAATACGAGCCGCTGTGGTCGGCGTGCGTGGCGAACGACGTCGCGGTGCATTTTCATTCGGGCCCCGCGCCGATGGAGGACGCGTTCGGCCCGATCGCCAATCCGGACGGCGTCGTGCGGCCGGGCGCGATGGGCATCTACGTTTCCGAGGTGGTGTGGTGGGCCGTGCGCCCGCTCACGTTCCTGATCTGGGGCGGCGTGCTCGAGCGGCATCCGAAGCTCCGCATCGCGATCACCGAGAGCACCACGATCTGGGCGCCGGAGTATCTCGCGCTGCTCGACCAGCGCTATTCGGAAACGCACTATTCGGCGAAGCTCGGCGACTACCGAAGTCATCTCAAGAGCAAGCCGAGCGAGTACTTCGCGCGCCAGGTTGCGCTCGGCGCGTCGTGCATGTCACGCCGCGAAGCCGAGCTGCGCTACGCGATCGGGCTTTCGAACATCATGTGGGGCAGCGATTATCCGCATCCCGAAGGCACGTGGCCGGTGACGATGCCGCAGGTGCATGAAACGTTCGACGGCCTTCCCGAGAACGAAGTCGCCGCCATGCTCGGCCTCAACGCCGCGCGCTTCTACGGCTTCGACGTCGACGCGCTAGCCCCGATCGCCGCGCGCATAGGTCCTGCAACCGCGAGTTTTAAATAAAGGGGACAGGTACATTTAAAATTCCACTGCAATTCCGCGGCGCGAAAAATAGCGTGCCCGAAATACCACACGTTTTTTAAATGTACCTGTCCCCATTTTTCCAAGGAGAACAACGATGGGGAAGCTGCGTTACGTCAAGACCTCCGATCAGATTGCAAAGGCACGGCAGAACAATGCGGAGTTCCTCGAGAGCACCGTGCGCTCGCTGCGTTTCGTCTACCGGACCGATCCCGAGGTGGCTGCGGCGCTCGTGCCGCAGCCGCTCGAGGTCGATCCGGCGTCGCACGTATGCGTGACGTTCTCGCACGTCGCGATCCACCTGTCTCCGGACTTCACGTTCGAGATCGGCTCGGCGATTTTCGGCGTCAAGGCATCCTACGAGGGCGTCGCCGGCATCTACCTGGTGACGATGCCGATGACGACCGAGCAGGCCGTCGTCCCCGGCCGCGAAACCTTCGGCGAGCCGAAGAAGATCGCTGCGATCGAGTTCAAGAAGGACGGCCAGAACGTGATGAGCGAAGTCACGCGCATGGGGATGACGTACCTCGAGGGAAAGGGAACGATCGGTGCTGCGCTCGGGGCCCGTGAATTCGTCGAGTACGGTTACTGCTACAAGGCGTTTCCGGCGTGCGAGAAGAGCCGCGCGTTCGACGGCGATCCGCTTCTGGTGCGGCTCGAGTGGCGCCACAAGCACACCGGAGCGTGGAAGCTCGACGGCGCTGCCCTCAATCTGTACGACTCGCCGTTCGATCCCGTGGCCGACGTGCCCGTGCGCGAGATCGTCTCGGCGGAATACGAAGAAGGCAGCGCAGAGAGCAACGGCCGCGTGCTGCGCAGCATTCCCGGCCAGTGGCTGGAGCCGTTCCTGCACCAGCGTTACGACGATACGTCCGGCGACGGCCTCGAGCTGTGAGGCGCGGCGATGAAGGACTTCCGCGGAAAGACCGCAGTCATCACGGGATCGGCGAGCGGAATCGGCAACGCGCTCGCCCATTCGCTGGCGCGCGAGGGCGCGCGCGTGGTGCTGGCCGATATCGAACAGGGCGCGCTCGATGCGGCCGTCACTGCGCTGCGTGAAACCGGCGCAGACGCGATCGGTGTGCGCACCGACGTGTCATCGTTCGAGTCGGTGCAGGCGCTCGAGAAGGCGGCGGTCTCCGCGTTCGGCAACGTACACATCCTCGTCAGCAACGCGGGCGTCGGTGCGCACGAGGACGTTCCGGTCTGGGAGCTGCCGCTCAACGACTGGCGATGGTGCATGGCCGTCAACGTCTGGGGCGTGATCCACGGCATCAAGGCATTCCTGCCGGGCATGCTCGCGCACGGCGAGGAAGGCCACGTCGTGAACACGTCATCCGGAAACGGCGGCCTGATCCTCGTGCCGACGACGCCGATCTATTCCGCCACCAAGGCCGCCGTCAGCGCGATCACCGAGAGCCTGCATCTCCAGCTCGCGATGCAGGGCGCAAAGATCCGCGCGCACGTCCTCTATCCCGGTCCTCACATCGTCGCGTCCAACATCTTCACGGCGGCGCGAAACCGGCCCGAGGAATTCCGGCGCGAGACCGAGCAGATCGCGCCGCCGATCACGCTCGAAAGCCTCGGTCAGATTTTCGATGCGATGGGCCGCAAGCTCGAGACGACGTCACCCGCCGAGGTGGCCGAGCACGCAATGGACGGGCTGCGGGCCGACCGCTTCTACATCCTGCCGTGGACCAGCGACGGGAAGACGAGGTTTCGCGAACGCGTCGAGGGCATTCTCGATTGCCGCAATCCCGAGCCGCGGTTCTTCTGACCGAACCGCTCGCGCGGTTCTTCTGAGCGAACGATCGGCTCGGTGTTGATGCTGCGGCATCCGCTCGCTATCCCGCTTGCATGGGCGAGGACGTTTCGCGGCCGGTTGCGTGGCGCGCCGGCATCGCCGGTGCGGCGATTGCGGCTGCCGTCCTGCTGGCCGCGGTTGCGACAGCGTCCACAAACCTGAACGACGCCTCTTCCGACAAAATCGAAGCCTCCACGATCGTTCCTGACCCGGTGCGCAGGGTCGGCGAAGTGCGGCTGCTGGCGCGCGGCGACGCCGTGGTCGTGCAGACGCTGCTTTCGACGAAAGTGCTGTCGAGAGTGCTGGCGGAGATCGCGAAAAAGGAAGAGCACAACTGGCCGACCGCGCAAAAACTTGCAGACTCCGACGCGGCGCCGGTTGCGTCCGGCACGACCGAGTATCTGGCCGCGCTCGATGCCGCGCGCCAACGCCTCGAAGCGAGCGCGTCCGATTCCGATTCGCCGGAGCGCCGCCGCCGCGTGCTGATCGAATTTGCAGCGAGCGCGAACGACCAGGCCGTGTTCGTCGGCACGTTCCAGGCTGCGGGCGACGTCGGGCATCTCGACCTGAAAAGCCGCGAGATCTTCTCCACACTGGCGCTGCCGCGCGCGTATATTCTTCGCGAGATCCGCCTGATCCTGGCCGATTCGTTCGACGTGGCGGAAGACCAGGTGGACCGTCTCGGTCCGCTCGGCCCCGCGGCCTCCGGTGCCGCCACGGGCAGCAGCGCGAGCACGTCGCCGGCGACAATTGCGCCTGCGCCTTCGAACAATGCGAAGCCTGCAACGTCGACTGGCAGCGAGCCCGCAACTCCTGCTGTGAAAGAACACGCTCCCGATTCCATGGGGTCGCCGCCGACCCCGAAGCCGCGCCAGCATTGACCAGCGAACGACTTCGCCGCCTGCGCGCGCCGTGCCTCGCGATCACCCTCGCGATCAGTGCGTGGCTCGGCCTTCATGCCGCACGCATCGGAGTCGAGCACGACAACTCGTCCTTGCGCTCGACCGATCCCGCCGACCGCCGCAGCTACGAAGACTTCAAGGCCACGTTCGGCAGCGACGAAGACATTCTCGTCGCCATTGCGCACCCGCAGCTGCTGGACGCGCGCGGACTCGGCCTGATTGCCGACGTCACTTCGCGGATCCAGGCGATGGACGGCGTCCGCAAGGCGTGGAGCCTCGTCAACGTCGAAGAGATCGCCAGCGGAGAAACCGGCGCCGAGCCGCACCAGCTGCTGGCTCCGCCGTGGGATTCGCCGGACATCCGCGAGCGCACGCTCGCGGCGCTCGAGCGCAATCCCGATTTCACGGGCTGGCTCGTGTCGGCCGATCGAAAGACTGCGGGCATCGTCGTCGAGATCGAGGACCGCCCTGACGACAGCGAGTACCGGGCCCGTCTGGTCGCAAGCATCCGCGCGCTGTCGCCGGATATCGCAGCGGCCGGCGGCGAGATGCATGTGACCGGCGTGCCGGTGCAGAAGATCGACGTTTCCGAATACGTCGATCGCGATCAGGCCGTGCTGCTGCCGGCAGCGGTCATCGTGCTCGGGCTGACGCTCGCGCTGTTCTTCCGCCACATCTCCGGCGTCGTCGTCCCGCTCGCAGTTGCCGGCATCACGGTGGTGTGGACAGTCGGTGCATACGCGGCCAGCGGTCATTCGCTCAACGCGATCACTGCGCTGCTGCCGCCGGTGCTGCTCGTCATCGCGCTTGCGACGACCGTGCACGTTTACGATGCGTGGCTGGCAGGGCACTCGCCGGCCGGTGCACATCCGGACGGGCACGGGGGCGACGGGCACGATCGGGATGGTCATGATCCGGACGGGCGCGATGACGCTGGCGGCGAGGATCGCGCCGCGCTTGCCGTGCGCGCCGTCTTCGTGCCCGCGCTGCTGTGCGCGGTGACCACTGCACAAGGCTTCCTGTCGCTTCTGATCGGCGGAAACCTGCCGGCTGTGCACGAGTTCGGCATCTTCGCCGCATTCGGCAGCGTGGTCGCGTTCCTCGTCGCAATGACCGTCGTGCCGGTCGCGCTTGCGGGCATCAAGCCGCCCGCGCATCGCGCGTCGGATGCGCACGGATGGACGTTCCGGCTTCTCGGCGCGACCTCCGGCCTCGCGACGCGCAGGCCGGTCGCCGTGCTCGCGACGTTCACCGCGGTCACGCTTCTTCTTTCGGCGGGCATTCCGCTGATCCGTACCAATACCGATCTCGTCGGCTTCCTTCGAAAAGACGCTCCGCTGCGCGTCGATACGACGTGGATCGACGAGCACCTGGCCGGAACGATGCCTCTGGACTTCGTGATCCGCCGAACCGACGGAAAGCCCGTGCTCACGCTCGACGGCGCGCGCCGCCTCGAAGAGCTCGAGCGTTCGATTACCGCGCGCGAACACGTGGCGAGCGTGACCAGCGTCCTCGCGCTGGTGCGTCAGGTCCATCGTGCCGAGTCGGACGACCATCGTCTGGCGCTTCCCGCGGACGCCGAAACCCTGCAGGCCGAGATCGATCTGCTCGACGAAAGCGGGCATTCGCTGGTGCGGCGCTTTGCCGCACCGGAGATGACGTCGCTGCGCATGACGGCGCGCCTGCACGCCGTCGGAAGCGCCGTCTCCGGGCCGCTCGTCGCGGCAATCCGGAAGGATGCGGCGCGTATCCTCGGACCCGGCATCGAGCTGCAGCCGGTCGGATCGCTCTGGGAGGTCGTTCGCGATTCCGAAACGCTCGTCGATCAGCAGGTGACGAGCTTTGGCAGCGCGATCCTGCTCGTGGTCGCCGCAATCGGCCTTCTGCTGCGATCGTTCACGTTCACGATCGTCGCGATGATCCCGAACGTGATGCCGATCCTGTGGACCGGCGGGCTCATGGGCTACTCGGGCATCGAGCTGAGCACCGGCACCGCGATGATTGCGTCGGCCGTGCTCGGCCTCGTCGTCGACGACACGATCCATTACCTCTCGTACTACCGGCGCGTCTACCGCGGCGATGCCATTGCGGCGATACGCACGACCAGCCGTGCCATTGGCGCCCCGGTCACGGTGGCATCGACGAGCCTCGTGCTCGGCTTCTGGGTGGGCGCGCTCGGCAGCTTCCTTCCGACGATTTATTTCTCGCTGCTGACGGGCCTGACGATGATCACCGGCGTCGTCTGCGATCTTCTGGTGCTGCCGGCAAGCCTGGTGCTGCTCGACCGGATCGGGCGCCGCCGCCGCGATCCGGGCACGGCGTGAAACCGTGTACCTGTCCGGAGTTTCCCATAGACTGCCCGCGCTTTGGAGATCGCAGGTCGCATGACAGCAGCCTCGGCTGATGAGAGGGCCGCTGCTCCGGGAGCAGCAGCCGGCGAAACCGCGTCGCCGCGCGTAGCCATCGTCGGAGCCGGAGCCTCCGGCCTCTGCATGGCCATCGCGCTCAAGAAAGCCGGCATCGACACGTTCACGATCTTCGAAAAATCCGGCGGCGTGGGCGGCACGTGGCGCGACAACACGTATCCGGGCTCCGGCTGTGACGTGCCGTCGCACCTCTACTCGTTTTCGTTCGCGCCCAATCCGGACTGGACGCACGCGTTCTCGCTGCAGCCGGAAATCCTCGAATACTTCGAAGACTGCGCGCGCCGCTTCGACCTCCTCCGGCACTGTCGTTTCCGCACCGAGCTCGAATCCGCGACCTTCGACGAGGCCGCCGGCGTATGGAGGCTGCTGACCAAAGACGGCGCGGAGATCGCGTGCGATGTGCTCATCAGCGGCGTCGGACAGCTCAACCGCCCGATGTATCCGAAGATCGACGGGCTCGAGTCGTTCCGCGGAAAGACGTTTCACTCTGCGCGATGGAACCACGGGTACGATCTTGCCGGCAAACGCGTCGCCGTCATCGGCAACGGCGCAAGCGCGCTGCAGTTCATTCCGAAGATCGCCCCGGTGGTCGGCAGGCTTTCGATCTTCCAGCGCAGCAACAACTGGATCGTTCCGCGCGGCGACCGGCCGTACACCGAACGCGAGAAGCGCTGGTTCCGGCAGTCGACCGCGCTTCGCCTGCTGCACCGCGGCCTGATCTACCTCCTGCTCGAGAAGAACTTCTTTGCGTTCCGGCCCGGAACCCTGATGGCAAAGATCATGGAGCAGCGCGCGCGGGCGCAGCTCGCGGCGCAGGTTGCCGATCCCGTGCTTCGCGAGCGCCTGACGCCGGACTATCCGATCGGCTGCAAGCGCATCCTGATCGGCGACGACTATTACCCGGCCCTGGTGCGCGACAACGTCGAGGTCGTCACCGATCCGATCGTCCGCGTGAAGCCGGAGTCGATCGTGACGGCCGGCGGACGCGAGCATCCGGTCGATGCGATCATCTACGGGACCGGCTTCGAGACCACGTCGTTTCTTGCGCCGATGCGCGTCGTCGGGCGCGGCGGACACCGGCTCGAAGAGGTCTGGAAGGAGGGCGCCGAGGCGTATCTCGGCGTCGCGGTGTCCGGCTTTCCGAATTTCTTCATGCTGTACGGGCCGAACACCAATCTCGGCCACAACTCGATCATCTTCATGATCGAGTGCCAGGTTCGCTACGTCGTTTCGCTGATTGCCGCGATGAAGCGGATGCGCGCGCGCTGGCTCGACGTCAGGCCGGCCGCGATGGCGCGCTTCAACGAGGGCCTGCAGAAGCGGCTCGGCAAGTCGGTCTGGGCGACGGGCTGTACGAGCTGGTACAAGACCGAAGGCGGCAAGATCACCAACAACTGGTCCGACTTCACGGTGCGCTACTGGTGGACCATGCGCCGGCCGAAACTCTCCGCGTTCGAAGCAGCGAACGCATCCGGCACATCCGCCAAAGGCGCAACTTCATGAATCGGATCCTCTCGGCTCTCTTCTTCGCTGTCCTTGCCCTGTCGCCTTCGCTTGCATGCGCGTCCGAATCGGCCGGCCTCGACGGCTCGACGCTGCCGTTGCCGTGGGCACTGCCGTTCGTCGGCATGCTGCTGTCGATCGCGATCCTGCCGCTGGCCGCGCCGCACCTGTGGCATCACCATTTCGGCAAAATCTCGGCCGCATGGAGCGCGCTCGTGCTGCTGCCGGCAGCAGCGCTCCACGGCGTGGACAGGGCAGTCCACGTGCTCGCGCACACGATGGTCCTCGAATACGTGCCGTTCCTCATCCTGATCGCGACGCTCTTCACGGTGGCCGGCGGCGTGCTGGTGCGCGGCAACCTGCACGGCGATCCCAAAACGAATGCGGCACTGCTTGCGATCGGCACGGTGCTCGCGAGCGTGATGGGGACGACCGGAGCAGCGATGCTGCTCGTGCGTCCGGTCGTACGCGCCAACGACGGACGCCGCCACAACGCGCACGTTCTCATCTTCTTCATCTTCCTGGTCGCCAATATCGGCGGCTCGTTGACTCCTCTCGGAGATCCGCCGCTTTTTCTCGGGTTTCTCAAGGGCGTCGATTTCTTCTGGCCGACCGTGCATCTGTTCGCACCGGCGACAACGGCGGCCGTCATCGTGCTCGTCGTCTTCGTCATCATCGATTCGGTGCTTTACAGCCGCGATCATCAGTTTCGTGCGGTCTACGATCCGACGCCCGACAGCCCCATTGCGGTCGACGGGCGTGTCAATTTCGTCCTGCTCGCCGGTGTCGTGGCTGCGGTGCTCTTGAGCGGCCTCTGGCACCCGGCAGTGTCGTGGGAGGTCGGCGGAGTCGAAATCGAGCTGCAGAACGTCGTGCGCGACATCGCACTGATCGTCATTGCGGTCCTGTCGCTTCGCCTGACGCCGCACGGTCTTCGCGAGGAAAACGCGTTCTCGTGGGGCCCGATCCAGGAAGTGGCCATCCTGTTTGCCGGAATCTTCATCACGATGATCCCATCTCTCGCGATCCTTCGAGCCGGAATGCACGGCTCGCTCGCGCCGGTGGTCGGGCTCGTGACCGGCGCCGGCGGCGAGCCGATCGATGCAGCATACTTCTGGCTTTCCGGAGGGCTGTCGAGCTTCCTCGACAACGCGCCAACCTATCTCGTGTTCTTCAACATCGCGGGCGGCGATCCGCAGCATCTGATGGGGCCCGCTGCCCGGACGCTGATGGCGATTTCGGCGGGCTCCGTGTTCATGGGTGCGAACTCGTACATCGGCAACGCGCCCAACTTCATGGTCAAGTCGATCGCCGAGGAGCGCGGCATCGCGATGCCGAGTTTCTTCGGCTACATGGCGTGGTCGGTGGGCGTTCTGATCCCGACGTTTCTGCTCGTGACGTGGGTGTTCTTCGAATAGACCCCCGGCGCTCCAGTGCGCGGAGGTCCGGGCTTTGCATAGGCTTTCCACGCAGTCGCCATTTGCCGCGACCTGTGGAATCACAGGCCCCATGAAGATGCCCGAGACGGCGAAAGCGCCGAACACGCCTCAGTTCGCCTACCAGGAACTTTTTCCGCACGCCGAGGACCAGACCGAGTACCGCCTGCTCACGAACGAGTTCGTCTCGACGGCCACGTTCGACGGCAAGGAGGTCGTAAAGGTCGATCCGCAGGCGCTCACGTACCTTACGCACCAGGCGTTTCGCGACTGCTCGTTCCTGCTGCGCGAGAAGCATCTGCGGCAGGTCGCCGCGATCCTCGACGATCCCGAGGCTTCCGACAACGACCGCTACGTTGCGCTGACGATGCTGCGCAACGCCGAGGTCTCGGCCGAAGGAATTCTTCCGTTCTGCCAGGACACCGGAACGGCGACGGTCATCGGAAAGAAAGGGCAGGCGGTCTGGACCGGTGCCGACGACGCCGAGTTCGTCGCCAGAGGCGTGTTCGAGACCTACACGCAGGAGAACCTTCGCTACTCGCAGAACGCGCCGCTCGACATGTTCCGCGAGGTCAACACCGGATCGAACCTGCCTGCGCAGATCGACCTCTATGCGACCGGCGGCGATGCGTACGAGTTCCTGTTCATCGCCAAGGGCGGCGGATCGGCGAACAAGTCGTTCCTGTTCCAGGAAACCAGGGCGCTGTTGTCGCCCGAAGGTCTCGAGAAATTCTTCGCCGAAAAGATCCGCGCGCTCGGCACGGCGGCGTGTCCTCCGTATCACCTCGTCTTCGTGATCGGCGGGACGTCGGCCGAAGCGTGCCTGAAGACCGTCAAGCTCGCGTCCGCCAAAGCGCTCGACGATCTGCCGACCACCGGCAACGAGCTCGGCCGCGCGTTTCGCGACGTCGAGACCGAAAAGAAGGTTCTCGAGATTGCGCAGGCTTCGGGGATCGGCGCGCAGTTCGGCGGCAAGTACTTCGCGCTCGACACGCGCGTGATCCGGCTTCCGCGCCACGGGGCATCGTTGCCGGTCGGCATCGGTGTTTCGTGCTCGGCCGATCGCAACATCAAGGGACGGATCGACAGGAACGGCGTCTGGCTCGAGAAGCTCGAGACCGATCCGGGAAAGTTCATTCCCGACAGTCAGCGGGTTCTCAAGCCGGCGGGCACCGTCGCGATCGATCTCAACCGCCCGATGAAGGAGATCCTGGCCGAGCTGTCGAAGCATCCGGTCACGACGCGCCTTGCGCTGACCGGAACGCTGATCGTGGCGCGCGACATCGCGCACGCTCGTCTCAAGGAGCGACTGGATGCGGGACAGCCGCTTCCCGAGTACTTCAAGAATCACCCGGTCTACTACGCAGGCCCGGCCAAGACGCCGAAGGGGCTGCCATCGGGCAGCTTCGGGCCGACGACGGCCGGCCGCATGGATTCGTACGTGGACCTTTTCCAGTCGCACGGCGGATCGCTCGTCATGCTCGCCAAGGGGAACCGCAGCCCGGTCGTCACCGAAGCGTGCCGCAAGCACGGAGGTTTCTACCTGGGTTCGATCGGCGGGCCGGCCGCGATCCTGGCCAAGGAGAATATCCGCAAGGTCGAGGTCGTCGACTTTGCCGACCTCGGCATGGAGGCGGTCTGGAAGATCGAAGTCGAAAACTTCCCGGCGTTCATCCTGATCGACGACAAGGGCAACGACTTCTTCCGGGCGGGCCCGGCGTCGCAGCCGCCAAAAACCTGAGCAATCGGGCGGCGGCATGGTAACCCGCGAGGTGTGCGAACGTCTGGTAGTGCGATGAACAGACTTTCGAGCAACCCATTTGAGACTGGCCGTCGCGTCGAGACCGGCTTTCGAGTAGCACCTGCCTCTGGCACTTGCCGTGACTTGCGCGCCGACACCCGCCGGGCGGAATCGCGGGCGACGCCACGCGCTCGCGCCGGCGTCCTGGCTTTTGGTGCGATGGCCGTATTTTTTCTGATCTCCGGATGCCGTTCCGAAGACGGGATCGCATCCGGCATTTCGACCGCGTCGGCGTCCGCGGACGCACACGCGACCGAGCCGACCGACAGGCAACCCACGCGATCGACGGAGGATCCGATGGCCAACTACCACAAGCCCGACACATCCGAGCTGCGCACTCGCCTGACGCCGCTTCAGTTCAAGGTCACCCAGCAGGAAGGAACCGAGCCGCCGTTCGGCAACGAATTCTGGGACAACCACGAGGACGGCATCTACGTCGACGTCGTCTCGGGCGAGCCTCTGTTCAGCTCGAAGGACAAGTTCGATTCGGGCACCGGCTGGCCGAGCTTCACCCGGCCGCTCGAGCCCGGGAACGTAAAGGAAAAGGACGACAGCTCGCTGTTCATGCGGCGCACGGAGGTGCGCTCGGCGCACGCCGACTCGCACCTCGGCCACGTGTTTCCCGACGGACCGCGGCCGACCGGCCTTCGCTACTGCATGAACTCGGCGTCGATGCGCTTCATTCCCGTCGACAGGCTCGAAGCCGAAGGCTACGGAAAATACCTTCCGCTGTTCGGCAAGGCCGCGCCCGCATCGGCAGCAGCAGGACCGGCGACGAGTGCCGGCGCCGACACGAAGAGCGCCGCGTATGAAGGCAATCTCGAGATCGCCATCGTTGCCGGCGGCTGCTTCTGGGGCGTGCAGGACCTGATCCGCAAACTTCCGGGGGTGGTGACGTCGGATGTCGGCTACACCGGAGGCAGCGTCGCCAATGCGACCTACCAGAATCACGAGGGCCATGCCGAAGCCGTGCGGATCAAGTTCGATCCGTCGAAGCTGAGCTATGAGGACCTGCTGCGGTACTTCTTCCGCCTGCACGATCCGACGACGATGAACCGGCAGGGAAACGACGTCGGCACGTCCTACCGCAGCGCGATCTTTTTCCTCGACGACCGCCAGAAGGAAATTGCCGAGCGCGTCAAGGCCGAGGTCGACAAGTCGGGCAAGTGGAAGAAGCCGGTCGTCACCGAGATCACCGAGGCGGGCCCGTACTGGCGCGCCGAAGACTACCACCAGGATTATCTGCAAAAGGATCCGAACGGCTACACCTGCCACTTCCTGCGCGACTGAAAAGGGGACAGGTACATTTAAAATTCCTCTGCATCTTCGCGGCGCGAAAGGCACCGACCTGAAATTCCACACGTTTATTAAATGTACCTGTCCCCATTTTTGGTGATGTGAACGGAACGCTCTTCAACGACGAGCCGGTATGCGTGCGCATCCCGCTGCCGGATGCCGATGTCCTGCTGTATCGCAGGTTCGATCTCGGCATCGATGACGGCGAATGCCTGTCCGAGCTCGTTCGCGAGATCGCATGGCGCGAAGAGACCGTCACGCTGTGGGGAAAGACGTTCCTGCAGCCGCGGCTCGTGGCGTGGTACGGCGATCCCGGAGCATCGTACCGCTACTCCGGGAAACGTTTCGATCCGCTGCCGTGGACGCCGCTCGTCGACTCCTTGCGCAGGAAGGTCGAGGCCGCGACGGGCGCCACGTTCAACAGCGTGCTCGCCAACTACTACCGCGACCACCGCGACAGCGTCGCGATGCACAGCGACGACGAACCCGAGCTCGGCGCCGAGCCGTGCATCGCATCGCTCAGCCTCGGCGAGACGCGCACGTTCGTGCTCCAGCACCGCACCGACAAGTCGGTGAAGAGCATGCGCATTCCACTCGGCTCCGGAAGCCTTCTCGTCATGAAAGGTACGACCCAGCGCTTCTGGCAGCACGCGATCCCCAAAGAGAAATCGCCGTGCGGCCCGCGCGTGAACCTTACGTTCCGCCGGATCGTGCGTGCGTCATGAAAAAAAGAGGACAGGTACGAAATGTACCTGTCCCCTTTTCTGGTGCGGCTCCCGGCGGGATGCCGCCCTCGTCCAAAGCTCAGAGGTGCACGGTCGCGGCGCCGATCGCGAAATCCTTCTCGAGCACGCCGGAAACGCAGCGCCGGTGGGACCGTCCGGGATCGCGCTCGTAGCAGGTGAGCGCAATGCGGTCGCCGGCACGGATCCATGCGGAGATTTCCGACAGCAGCCGGTGGTGCTGCGGCAGGCCCTCCTTCACGAAGCTTTCGCAGATCGCATCGAATTCGGCCTGCGACTTGGGAGCCTTGCGGTTCTCCGGCGACACGCCGAGCTCCGGAATATGGCGGTAGATGATGCCGACGCTCTGGCAGGCGACGTCGAGAGCCGGCTTGGAGAACCCGTACTGCCGGCTGCTCGGGTTGCGGCGCACGTCGAGGAGCTGCGAGACACCGGCGCGCAGGAGCTCGTTGAGGTAGCCTTCGAGCGAACGGCCCTGGTAGCCGATCGAAAGAAGTGACGCCTGCACTTTCACATCGCGCGCCTCCTCGACGCGGCGCTGTGCCTCGGGATCGGTGCCGAAGAGCTCGATGATCATGCGGCTGCGCGTAGCGAAGTAGGGGTAGCGAAAGTAGGCCTCACGGGCGAGCGCGTCACCGTGTAGATGGCCGAACTCGTGAACGAATCCGTCGATTGCCGAATGACGGTGCCCGCGGATCGCGGCACTTCCGCTGTCCGTGATTTCCCAGCCGGCTTCCGTGTCGTGCAGCAGCCCGCCCACGACGAGCTCGCGCCGGTCCGCGTAGGATGTGAACGAAAACGCTCCGTATCGGCACGGTACGAATTCATACAGGCCGGCCGTCGGGTTCTCCTGGCTGAACAGGAAAAGCAGCTCCTGGAAATTTCGATTGCCGGAGCGCCCGCCGAGCGTGTCGAGCAGGGCGAGAAGAACATGCTGTCGGTTCAGTAGCGACGTCACGGCGGCGCTCCCCAAAAGGCCAGCTCGCTGCGGAATTGGGAATTGCAACGGCCGGGAAAGTACCAGCCTTGTTTCATTGCAACAATCCCCACGGAGGTATTCGGGTATCAAAGAGATCTTTCGGACCTATTCAGTGAACGGGAGCACCGGGCATCGCTGCTGCCTTGCGGCCCTGGGTCCGGCGTGTGTCGGTGTATCAGGGAAGCACTGTGTACCACGGATAGCGGGTGATCTCGCGGTAGCCCATTCTCCTGTAGATCGGCTCGCCCATGACCGACGCCTGAAGCGCGGCGACGCGGGCTCCCATGTCGAAGCCGGCGTTGCCCGCTGTGCGGGTCGCGATCTCGGCGAGTCCGCGGCCGCGTGCTTCGGGCGTCGTTCCGACCCAGTACAAGCCGGCCACACCGTGTGTGACCATGACCATCGCTGCGGCCGACGCAGCGCCGGCCACCCGTATGAGGAACGCGCAGACGTGCGGCAGATCGAAAAAGCGCTCGTCGGCGAACTGCTCGTGCGCGATCTTCGGCGGCATTCCGTAGGTCGCATAGGCCGCGCCGGTCACGTCGGCGAATTCCCTAGCGGCAACGCTGCCGCTTACCCGCTCGATCGTCACGCCGGCCGGCAAAGCAACATCGGGAAGGCGCCCGTCGAGCGCCATCCCGGGACTGTAGCCGATCCGTCCGATGCCGTCGGCTTCGAGCGCTTCGGCGATGTCCAGATCGCGGTGCGACATCAGGCAGTACGTGTAGCCGTGGCCGCGCGGCCCGAACCATTGCTTCGCGCGCGCGATGACGCCGGCCGCCGGCAGCGCCGGCTCGAGCCGCATGACGCCCGTGAAGCCGACGGGAAAGCGATGTCCGGGTACGAAGAAGACGAGCCCGTCTTCTTCGTGGACGACGCCACCGGCGGTCGAGCGGGCACCTTCGCGATTGAACTCGATGTAGTTGAGGTCGGCCCGTCGGAGCAGCTCGGCGTCGTCCATCGGGCGACGATGCGACGGACTCGCGGACAAGGAAAATACCACCGAGGTTCCAGCAGGAAGCAAAAAAGACTTCCGATGTCATGGCCTTGCTTCGAGCCCACCGCTGGTGTTACCTGATATGGTAACACCAGGCGGTGACCAGAATCCGCCGTGGAAACTATATCTTCGTTACATGGCGCGGCGATCATCTCCCGCGCCGTCTTCATGTTTATCGGGACGGACGGCTGATCGTGAAGTGGAACCTTGAAACGAACGCGCCGATTGCCGGTGTCGCCGATGCGCGCGTGCGGTGGATGATTGCCAGCCTGCGGCGGGAGAAGCTCGTATGAAAGTGCGTCGCGCCAGCATCAATCTCCGCAAGAAACAGCTCGAGCTCGTGACGAGATCAGGCCGGCTGTATCCGATGCCATTCGCGAGAATGATGCCGAGGCCTTCGGTGAAGGATCCGGTCGTCGAGCTTCATCTGGATTCGGAGCTCGGGAACGAAGCCGTGACCTACACGCTGGCCTCGGGCGAGGAGGGATCGGTTCATATCGACCACGCGCTCGATTATAACTCCGACCCCACCTACCTGGCAGAACTGGCCCTGCACCGCCTGACGTGCGACGTTGCTTCGCACGTAAAATCTTCCGGACTCAGTATCCGTGAAATCGCACGGCGACTGCGCACGTCGGTGACCCAGGTGTACCGGCTTCTCGATACGACGAACTATTCGAAAAGCTTCGTTCAGACGCATGCGCTACTGCAGATCGTCGACTGCGAGCTGAAGGTGGAAGTAAAGCCGCGACGCGCATCCCGCGCTTCGAGCGCGAAGGCCCGTTCACGAAAAGCGGCTTGAAAAGCCGCCGGTCCTCGGTCCCCGCCAAACGACTGCGTCAGATGGCATTGACCGATCGCTCACGGTCGCGGCGGCACGTCGAAGCTGCCGCCGATGCCGAGGACCTTCACGCGGTCGCGATCCCCGCCGGCCGCGTCCGCTGCGGCGAGCAGCTCTTTCGGCGGAAGATCGAGCGGCTCGAACGACAGCTTGAACGTGCCCCAGTGCATCGGGATCAGATAGCGCGCGCCGAGCTCGCGAAAAGCCCGGTATGCTTCGGCGGGATTGATGTGCTGCTCGCGCATGAACCAGCGCGGCTCGTACGCGCCGATCGGAAGCAGCGCGACATCGATGGGCGCCAGCTTCTTCCCATACTCGCGGAATCCCTGGAAGTATCCGGTGTCGCCGGCGAAGAAGTAGCGCGCCGTCCCGGAGTCGATGAGCCACGAGCACCACAGCGTGCTGTTGGTGGCGAGCTCGATGCGCCGCGACCAGTGCTGCGCCGGCAGACACGTCACCGTCCATCGGCCGCGCGTCGCGCTCTGCCACCAGTCGAGCTCGACGACGTCGTTGCGCCCGCGGTCGCGAAACCATGCCGCGAGACCGAGCGGAACGAACCAGTGCATGGTTGCCGGCAGGGCTTCGATGCTGTCGGCATCGAGGTGATCGTTGTGTGCATGAGAAATCACGCCCATCGCGTCCGCCGGAATCGACTCCAGCGGGAGCCCCGGCGGCGTGCGGCGGCCGACGACGAACATGCGCGTCGCGAAGTTGGGATCGGTCACGACCACGTCGCTGCCGTCGTGAATGGCCATGGTCGCATGGCCGATCCACGTGATGCGCGGCGACGGCAACGGCTCCGAAAGATCGCTTCCGTCGTTGGCGACCACGGGAAGGACCGGGGCGGCGCTGGTATCGAACGGATTCCGCGTCAGCCCGAACCGCACCATCTTGAGGAAGCTCGGCGTGAATGGATGCCACGGGTTGAAAAAGCGCCCGTCGCGAACGTGCGGAGCATAAAGCAGAGCCGGATCGTCGCTGCCGTCGTCGGTTGCTGCAGCTTCGGGACTGACCGGCGACGACAGGCAGCCCGCGGCACACATGGCCAGCGCGAGGATCCACAACCGGAAGCTGGTCACCGCCGGAAAGGGCAGCAGGGAACGACGCGAGTCAAGCGGCGTGATCGCGGCAGCGTTGTGCGAAGGCGTCGCGACGGGTCTAATCGCCCGGTGCCGGTCGCCAGGCAGAATTCTCGTGCTCGATCGGCCGTTCCAGGATGGATCGGCGCCGCTGCGCTCGTCACGCTGCTCGCGTCGTGCAGCAGCCCGCGGGCCAGCTCGGAGGTTGTCTTCTGGGCGATGGGCAGCGAAGCCGAAGTCGCCGACTCGGTGCTCGACGGATTTCGCCGCACGCATCCGCAGATTCCGGTGCGGGTGCAGAGAGTGCCGTGGAGCGCCGCGCACGAAAAGCTGCTGACGGCCTATGTTGCCGGCTCGATGCCGGATGTCTTCCAGCTCGGCAATACATGGATCGCCGAGCTGGCCGCGCTCGGTGCGCTCGAGCGGCTCGATGATCGCGTCGCCGGCTCCGGCGCATCGGGCGAGTCCGGCGAATTCCGGGAGCCCGGCAAGTCCGACAATTCCGACAAGATGACCCGCGAGGATTTTTTCCCGGGTGCGCTCGAACCGAACCTCATCGACGGCGAGCTCGTCAGCTTGCCGTGGTACGTCGACACGCGGATCCTTTTTTATCGAAGCGATCTGCTGGCTGCGGCCGGTATCGCCGGTGCGCCTCGCACGTGGCAACAGTGGCGAGCGGCGATGCAGAAGGTGCGCGCGTCCGGCAAGCGCTACGGCGTGTTCCTTCCGATCGACGAATGGCAGACGCCGGTACTGCTCGCGCTCGGCGCCGGCGCGTCCTTGCTGCGCGACAACGACGGCCGCGGAAATTTCCAGAGCGACGAGGTCCGCCGCGCGTTCGGCTTCTACGCGAGCCTGTTTGCTGACGATCTCGCTCCGCGCGGATCGGACGCGCAGCTCGCGAACCTCTACCGCGAGTTTGCGGCCGGCTATTTTGCCTTCCTCGTCACCGGCCCGTGGAACCTGGGCGAGATGAAGCACCGGCTTCCGCCCGAGCTCGACGGCTCGTGGACGACGGCGCCCGTTCCCGCTCCGGACGACGAAGACAGCGCCGGGTCCCGCACACCGGGGCCGTCGCAGGTCCCCGAGGCCGGCGGCACAGGCGCCTCGATCGCGGGCGGAGCAAGTCTTGCCGTCTCGTCGTCGTCGCCGCGCAAGGACGCGGCGTGGCAGCTCGTCGAATATCTGGTCTCGCCTGCGGTCCAGGCCGCGTTCCGCGAGCGAACCGGCGACCTGCCGTCGCGGCGCAGCGCCTGGGACGTGCACGGCCAGAACGACGATGACGGCGACGAACGAGTGCGCGCGTTTCGCACGCAGCTCGATCACCTCGCAGCCACGCCGCGCGTTCCGGAATGGGAACGGATTGCCGCGCGCATCACGCTCCATCTCGAGCGCGTCGTTCGCGGCGACACCGATCTCGACCATGGCCTGGCCGATCTCGATCGCGACGTCGATGCGATCCTTGCGAAGCGCCGATCGCTCGCCGGCGCGGCTGCGCGACGCCGTGGAGACGGCGCATGAGCCGGCGCGCGCGTCGTGAGGCAAGCCGCGCAGCCGCCGGAGCCATGCTGGCCGCGCCGGCACTGATGGTGATCGCGCTCTTCTTCTTCGTGCCGGTCGCCGCATCGCTCGTCCTCAGCGTGACCGACTTCGACCTCTATTCGATCGCCGACCTGTCGGTGCTTCGATTCGCCGGCCTCGCGAACTATTCCGCGATTCTCTCCGATCCCCAGTTCTGGCGGGCGATGCGCAATACGTTCTACTTCGTGCTGGTGGGCGGGCCGCTTTCGATCGCCGTGTCGCTCGCGGCCGCCCTGCTCGTCGATGCGCGCGCCGCGCGCTGGAAAGGGATCTTCCGGACGATCTTCTTCCTGCCGGTCACGACGACCATCGTCGCGATCGCGGTGGTCTGGCGCTACCTCTACCACCCGCGCTACGGCCTGCTGAACCAGGCACTGCTCGCGATGGGCTTCGCACCGATCGACTGGCTCGGCGATCCCGCATGGTCGATGCCGGCCATCATCCTGATGGCGGTCTGGAAGAACTTCGGGTTCAACATGATCATCCTGCTCGCCGGGCTGCAGAGCATTCCCGAGCGACTTTACGAGGCCGCGAGTCTCGACGGCGCGCGCGCGTGGAGACAGTTCCGCTCGATCACGCTGCCGCTGCTCGCGCCGACGCTCGGCTTCGTCACGCTGCTGACGGCGATCGGATATTTCCAGTTCTTCGCCGAGCCGTACGTGATGACGCAGGGAGGGCCGGCCGGCAGCACGCGCAGCGTCGTGCTGCTGATGTACGAGGAAGGTTTTCGCTGGTGGAATCTCGGGCGCGCGGCGGCCATCGCGTTCCTGCTGTTCATCGTGATCCTTGCAGCGACGGCGCTGCAGCTGCGGCTTGCACGCGCCGGGCTGAGCTCCGCGCCCGAGCCGGCGCGAAGGAACCCGGCATGATGCCTGCGCGCGCGCGACGAATTGCCGGCGGCCTGGCCATACACCTGCTGCTCGTCGCAGCAGCCGTGCTCACGCTGTTCCCGCTGGTCTGGATGGTCGCGGCTTCGCTGATGCCGGCCGGCGAGGCGTCCTCGCTTCCGCCGCGCATCTTTCCGAGCACGCCGACGCTCGAGCATTACCGCATCCTTCTCGGCCGTCTCGACGTCGTGCGCTACCTCGGCGCGAGCGCGGCCGTCGCGCTCGGCGCGACGTTCTTCTCGGTCGTGCTGAACTCGATGGCCGGCTACGCGTTCGCGAAGCTGCGCTTCCCCGGACGCGAGCGCATCCGGCGCGTGCTGCTGGCGGCACTGGTGGTCCCCGGCCAGGTCGGAATGTTCCCGCTGTTCCTGCTGCTTCGCGA
>DATNBU010000006.1 GCA_035571835.1 Candidatus Limnocylindrales bacterium
CCCTTTCCAGTTCGGTCAGATCGCGGCGGCCAACGCTCTCAGCGACGTGTATGCGATGGGCGGAAAGCCGCTCGTGGCTCTCGCCATCGTCGGCTTTCCGACGAAGAAGCTGCCGCTCGAAGTGCTCGTCCGCATTCTCGAAGGTGCCGCCGAGCGCGCCGACGCCGCCGGCGCAGTGATCATCGGCGGACATTCGCTGGTGGACGACGAGCTCAAATTCGGGCTCGCCGTCACAGGTACGGTGCGACCGAAAAAAGTGATCCGCAACGGCGGTGCACGTGCGGGCGACTTCCTCGTGCTCACCAAACCGCTCGGGACGGGAATCGTCTGCACCGGCATCAAGAAGCGCGTCGCAAAAGCCGAGGAGGAAGCCTTCGCAATCGCATCGATGGTCGCGCTGAACGACGTCGCCGGCCGGCTGCTGTCGCGATTCGATGCCCATGCCTGCACTGACGTCACCGGCTATGCGCTGGCGGGCCATGCGACCGAGATGGCAGAAGCTTCGGGCGCAGTTCGCATCGAGATCGACTCGGCGCAGCTTCCGCTTCTGCCGGGAACCGCGCGGCTCGCAGAAGACGGCTACCTCACCGGCGGTGCCGGCCGCAATCGCGAATGGCTCGGCTCGCGCCTCGCGATCGGCAAGGACGTCTCTCCTGCGCTTGTCGAGGCTGTGCTCGATCCGCAGACGTCCGGCGGCCTGCTGGTCAGTCTGTCGCCTCGCAAGGCGGAGGCCTACGAGCTCGCGTTGCACGAGCGCGGACTGAGGCCGGCCATCATCGGTCGAGTGGTGGCGCGACCGGGCAAATCCCGGGCGGTGGTGGCGATCACCTGACGCTCCGGTGCGCATCGAGATCCGCGGTGCCCGGTCCTCCGCATTGCGGCGACGATGCGATCCGCTGCTCCGGGCGCGACCGCTGGCGCCGGGGACGCCGCCGGCAGGCCAACGTGGAAACCGCGCGCGGATCGCTGCATGATCCCGCGACCATGACCGGCGGGCCGACGCCCGGGGTCACACTCGCAAGGGAGTCCCAAGATGTTTAAGCAAGCTCGATTTCGGATGCGCCCCTGGTGCACCGCGCGCACGACCAGCGTGCTCTCGACGATCGGAATCCTCGCTGCAGCCTGCCTTGCGGGCTGTCAGGAGGGGCCTCGCCAGGCGAGCGCACCCGCGCCTGCGGCCGAGACCAAGTCCTCCGCTGCGGTTGCCAAGCCGGCGTCCAGCACGGCTTCGGGACCGGTGATCGCAACCTACGACGGCAAGAGCTTTACGCTCGGCGACTACCGGGAAGCGATCTCGTCGCTCAACTCGCGGGCGCGCAAAAGCCTCGACGAGAGCACCGACCGGCGCAAGCAGTTCGTCGAGAACCACATCATCTCCAAGCTGATCTACGACGATGGCCTTCATCGCGGCCTCGATAAGGATCCCGAGATCCAGAAACGGCTCGACGAGCTCAAGGAGCACCTGATCGTCCAGCGCGTGATGGAGGAACAGCAGAATGCGACCGTGACCGACGAGCAGGTCAAGGCGTACTACGACGCGCATCCCCAGGAGTTCTCGACCGAGAAGGTCAAGGCCAGCCACATCCTCGTCGACAACGAAGCGCTCGCGAACGAGATCGAGGCCAAGCTCAAGGCCGACAAGACGCAGTTTGCCGCGCTCGCGGCGCAGTATTCGAAGGACCTTTCCAACGCCAAGCGCGGCGGCGATCTCGGAATGTTCGGGCGCGGCAGGATGGTCAAGGAGTTCGAAGACGCCGCGTTTGCACTGAAGGCCGACGGAGACATCTCGCCGCCCGTCCAGACGCGATTCGGCTGGCACATCATCATGCGGACGGGGCGCGAGGAAGGCAGCGTGCAGCCGTTCGACCAGGTGAAGAGCCAGATCAAGGTGAAGCTGGTCAGCGAGGGCCGGCGCGAAAAGACGACCGGCTTCATCGACCAGCTCAAGAAGAAGTCGGATCTGAAGATCGATGAAAAGGCGCTCGCCGAGGCAACTTCCGGTGACACCGGCGCGGCTTCCGACGACGACAGCAAGGACATGCCGTCGGGCCACTGATCCAATGGATAGTGCTGGATAGCGTTTGCCGGCGTTCGCCGGCGCGCTGGAGATGGCGCAAGACAGGGCGGCAGGTCAGGCTTCTTCCGGGAAGCCGGACCTGCGGTTCCCCTAAAGGGATCCCGAGTACAGCTCCTTCAGCCCTTCATCGTCGACGGCGTCGACGCGCAGCCGGCGCACGTCATCGCTCGGCTTCCACGGCAGGCGAATCTGCGTCGAGGTCCGGTTCGGGCCGGATGGCTCGATGTACGCGACCGTATCGTCGTCGATGCGGGCGCGGACCTGCGTAAGGCCATGGTCGTCAGTCGCCGAAATCAGCACTTCGTACTGGTTGTCACCGACTTCCTCGAAGCCTTCGATCGTGATCCTCGGCGGCTCGTTCCAGTCCGACCCTCCGCCGCCGACCGCTGCATGGTTTGCGTCAGGCCGGATCGCGCCGCTGACGCCGTCGTGGCCGAGTTCGTCATGCGTGTTCTCGACGGTCGCGTCGCCGCCGCTTGCGCCGGGTAGGGCGCGCACGGCGTTCCCATGGCCAGCCTGCACGCTGTTCTCGGGCAGCTTGCCGTCGGCCGTGACTGCACCGACGACCGGTGAGATGTCCAGCGGAGTCTTGCGCTCGAGATAAAGACCGTGGCGCGCTTCGCTCACGTAGATCGTGGCGTCGGGGATCTTGTCGAACGAGCCGAGAAGCCTCGCCTTGAGCGGAAACGAAACTTTCGCGCCGGCTGCGATCGAATCGGTATCGCCGGTCCCTTCGATGATCTCGAACTGCTCTTCGGACGGATGCTTGAGCCGCACGACGATCTTGTCGGTAGGCCCCGCGCCGCGATTCTCGACGTCGAGCACGATGTCGAGCCGCGTCGGATCGTCCGCGGCCGCGGTGATGCGCGTCTGAAGCGCCAGATGCGGACGCGGCGCTTCCGTGATCGCGACGCGAACCGGCGCGACCTTGAGAAGCTCACCTTCGTCGTCGAACAGAGTGGCATCGACGCGGACTCGCCCGGTGCGCGAGGTGCCGGACGGCTTGAGCTTCATGCGCCATCCGCGCGTGCCGCCGGGCTCGATGCGACCGAATGCGACCGGCTTGCCGTCGAACGCCGACGACGACGAATCGAGGATCCCGCGCACGCGGTAAAACGGCGCGCCCGAATTGTTGACCAGCCGCACATCGACTTCGCTTTCTTCGCCTGCGCGCAGGGGCGTTACCGGAACGACCTGCAGCTCAAAGCGGCGGTCTGCCTGCGGGCGCGGGCCGTCGGTCCAGTCGAGGCCGTGCGCGTACATGAACTCGGCCAGATCGGCGTCGGATGTCTCGACGGTCTGCTCGAGGAAGTCGCGCGAATCCTCGAGCATCTGTTTCGCCGACCGGCTTCCGTGATTGCGAAGGATGGCTGCGGCGATCTCGACCATCTTGTCGGGCTTGTCCGCGTCGGGCTTTTCTTCCTCGGGCTCGGCATCCGGGTCGTCGTTCAGCGACGGGTCGTCTTCGGGGAACTCTTCGGCGAACGTGAGGCGGTACGCTGCCGGGGTCGCCTCGACCTTCGACCATTTCGGCGTGCGCAGCCAGAACGGCATCTCCGACTGGTGAATCGGCGACGGTATCGCAAGACGGCCTTTGCCGACACGGTAGTTGAGCACCTCGATGTCCGGCACCAGTCCGCCGCCCGGAATCGGCTGGCCGTTCGGCAGGAAGTTGCCGACCGTCATCTTCATCGTGCTGGTTTCGTGCAGCGGAAACGTTTTCTGGATGCAGCCTTTGCCGAATGTGTGCTCGCCGAGCAGCAGCGCGCGGTCGTTGTTGCGAAGGCTGGCGGCAAGAAGCTCCGATCCGGACGCCGTCATCGGCGATGTCAGGAAGATCACCGGCAGGTCCGGCGACGGCGCATTGCCGCTCGCGACAATTTTTTCCGTGAGGCCCCGTGCGGGCTGGCCGTCGCGGCCGGCGGTCGTGATCAGCAGGCCGTCTTTCAGGAACAGGTCTCCGATCGATGCCGAGCCGTTCATGCTGCCGCCCGAGTTGCGGCGAAGGTCGATGATGACGCCGCGCAGGTTCTTGTCGTCAACGGCCTTCTGCAGATGCTGGCGGAAATCGTCCGGCGTCGTCTGGCTGAACTGGGTGATCTCGGTGTAGAGGATGTCCGCATTCAGGATCTTCGATTTCACCGACGGAATCATCACGATCCCGCGCGTGACGATCACGCTGCGCGGCTCGCTTTCGCCTTTGCGGCGGATGAGCAGCGTGACGGTCGTTCCCTCTTCGCCGCGAATGCGTTCGACGGCGTCGGTCGCAAGGATGTTCTTGGTCGACAGGTCGTCGATGCGCAGAATCTCGTCGTCGTTGCGGAGGTCCGCGCGTGCAGCCGGTGAGTCCGGATAAACCTCGATCAGCGTGAGCTGGTTCTTGCGCGCGCCGATGCGGGCGCCGATGCCGGCGAGCTTTCCCTGGTACTGGATGTTGTGCTCGTTCTGGTGCTTTTCGTCGAAAACGACCGAGTACGGGTCGAGCCCGGCAAGAACGCCACCGAGAAGATACGAATCCATGGCGGGCATCTGCGGAGGAAGGTGCGTCGAGCAACCCTCGAGAAAGCGGCCGACGTCGGTCAGCGGGGCTTCGAGCGAGCGCACCGTTGCATCGGCCGGCACTTCGACCTGAAGCTCGCAATCGGGCGTCGTGTACAGCCATGAGCGATCCGACAGTTTGCGAACCGTGACGTCGTTGACGTCTCGCGAGAACACCTTGCCGGCTTCATCGAAGAGGTGGGCAGGGTTGAGCTCGGTGTCGAACAGGTAGTTGCGCTCGAGGAGCGAGAGTCCGGGGCTGAGGGCCGGGTAGACGGCGGGGCGGCCGGCGGCCTGGACGCTGGTGGCCACAGCGAGCGCTGCGGCGGCAAGCGAAACGAGAGTGGACTGGAAGCTGATACGGGGTCGCTGGGTCAAGGCTGCTTTCCGTCTGGGCTCCGGTCGCGCCGAAGGATCGGCGCGACCGGCGAACAAACTACCGCGACCGAAGCCGCGACCCAAGTCGTCTTTTAGAGCCAGCCCTGTTTGACGAGCAGAACAGCGGCCTGCGTACGATTGGCCACTCCGATCTTGCGGAAAATGCGCTTCAGCTCGGACTTGATCGTCTCGCGGGAGACGGTCAGCTTGGTCGCAATTTCCGAGTTGGTCAGTCCGTCGCACACCAGGCGAAGAACCTCTTTTTCGCGGAGCGTCAGATTCGGACGAGGGCGTTCCGGATCGAACTTGTACGTGCCTTCGGTTGTCATTGGACGCATCGGCGACCGGACCGTGGACTGCGATACCGTCGACGGCGGCACGGAGCCGCTGCGTACACCATTGTCGTAAAGGGAAGTTGTTTCAGGTTTCACGGGGACCTCCAATTCGCGATAGATCTTCCGTGTTGGGATCCGTCGCGGGCGGACCCTGTCTGGCAATTCGCGTGCCACCGCCGAAATCCGTGGTTTTGCGACCCGATCGCGCAACTTACCGTCAGGGAAGCACTTCTGCCTTCGATGAGGATCTCACGCCGTCCGCGGGATCTGAGACACTATTGCAATCGTGCAACACCTTGTGGAGATGCGACTGAATGGCCGCACGGAACGATTCAAAAACCCCTGCATTGATGCGCTGATAGCCGAATCAGCGACAACGCGGGAACGCCGCTAGGGCCGCGTTCCCGATGGCGCGGCGTCCCCCCCGCTCGCGATCAGAACGGCCATTTCGTACTTCCGGACCTCATCCAGCACACCCGTAATGCGCCGCCCACCGAGGAAGAGGGTTGGCGTCGACTTGATATCCAGCCTGGCCCCTGCGCGGGCATCGGCGAGGACCGTCGGCAACGTGCGGTGCTCATCGAGGCACCGCTCGAGCGCGTCTTTGTCGAGCCCGATCTTTCCGGCCAGGCGCGGAAGGTTCTCGGCAAAGAGCTGCGTCTGGTTCTTGAACAGGATGTCGATCATCTCGTCGCGCTTGCCCTGCAGCCCCGCGCACTCGGCGGCCTCGGCGGCCCGGCACGCATACGTGTGAACGGACTCGGTGACGATATCGTTGCAGGCCGCATCGAGCGGGAAATGGCGGTGGACGATCTCGATGGCCTGCCCGCGCCGCGCGGCCAGCTCGCGGATCATGTGGTAGCTCCGCAGGCAGTGGGCGCATTCGAGGTCGAAGAAGTCGACGAGGACGACCTTGCCGCTCGATAGCGCCGCGGTCTGGTCCTCGCGCAGCAGCGAAGCCACGTCGACCTTCGGCAGGCCGGTGAACCAGGCATAGAACTCAGGATCGGCCTCTTTCACGTCGGCGGCCGTACGGATGTCGCTCGAAAGGGCAGTCGTCGTGTGCGGCCACGTGAGCAAGCCGAGCACGACCACCGAAGCGACCGAGGCCGCGAAGATCGCCGCCGCCGACGTGATGGTCAGCGGAGCCTCGCCGGCGGCCGACATGCGCCGCCCGGTGAGAGTGAGCACACCGGCGTTCACCGTCGCGACCGTGTAAAGCCCGGCGCAGAGCAGGCACAGCGTCTCCAGGCGGACGGCAGCGATCACGGCCATGTACGCGGAGAATGTCAGCGCACCGATCACGCCCGCGGCGGCGAGGCCGACGAGTGTCCTGCGCGTGCGGTCGTCGCTGGTCCGCGCCGCGCCGGCAAACAGCGAAGCAAGCCCGAGGTAGGCCAGCAGCGCGAGCCACGCGACCGGCAGCCCGCCGATCCTCGAATAGCTGCTCGAAAGGACCTTGTCGCAGCTGATCGACTCGTTGACGGTGCAGAAGCTCGTATAGCCGCTGCCGAGCTTGTCGATCTGGCCGTGGACGTAAAGGATGGTCGCGGCAATCCCGACGCCGCACGCGCACAACAGTACGTGCACGACCAGCAGGCGCGAAATCTTTTGTCGTTCGGATGCGGAAAAGGCGGTCAGACAGGACCCCGGATTGCTCGAAGCCCGGGGACCTTAACGGCGCGTACCCCGGTTTGCAACTTTGCGCCGCGGTTCACTCCATCGCCGTTTGCTACTCGCGACCGAGCTGCCGAAGGCACCCGTTTGCAGCCTGGAACGCCTCGCGTGGCGGATCCGGCGCAGTGGTCGCGCGACGGTAGTCGTCCAGTGCGGCCTCGCATCCTCCGAGGTGATGGCGAGCCACTCCCCGATTGAAGTACGTCGCGCCGGTCGCTTTGCCGCTTGCGACGATCGCGTCATAGACCGGGATCGCCTCCGTATACTGGCCGGCGGCAAGAAGCGCTTCGCCCAGCTCGTTCTCGAGCGTTGGGGTATTCGGCAACTGCCTCACGGCCTCGCGGATCGCATCGAGCCATGCGCTGGTGTGGCCGAGCATTCTCTCCGTCAGGGAGAGATTGCGCCATGCGCGCGACAGCCGCGGATTGGCGGTGACCGCCTGCCGGTATGCTGCGGCGGCGTCGGCGAGCCGTCCGGCATGAGCAAGCATGTTCCCAAGGTTGTATGCCGCGGCCGCGTAGTCCGGCTTGATCGCGAGCGACTTCGCAAAGTGCAGCTTCGCATCGTCGATGCGGCCCGCCGCGCCGTAAGCAGTGGCAAGCTCCATCTGGGCACGGGCACTTTCGGGAACGGTGCGAACGGCGGCCTCGAACACCGTGACGGGCGTCTGCCATTCGCGCGAGCGGTGACGATCGACACCGATCGCCGCCACGATGAGCAGCACACCGATGGCCAGTATCGCACGCGCACGCGGATGCTTCGGAGTGACCCACGGTTCGACGATTGCGGCGAACGCAATCAGAAGGCCGGCGCTCGGCAGATAGAACAGTCGCTCTCCGAGTATCGTTCCGATCGCGAACAGCGTGTTCGACACGATGGCGTACGCGGCGGCGGCCATCAAAAGCCCGGTCGCAACGATGTCGCGGCGCCAGGGGCCGCGCAGTGCCGCTGCCGCAGCCGCGGCAAGAAAAGCAACGGCGACCAGCGTGTCCGGACTCGCCACGAACCCCGGGCCGATTCCGAGCCCGTTGAACGAATAGTCGATGCTGAGCGAAGCCGGCCAGAACGTCAGCGCGATGTAGCGTCCGAAGACCGCGAGCGCGCCGAGCAGCCGCGTTCCGACGGGTAGGACCGACAGTGGATTGTCCAGCAGCGATTGCGGCGCGAGATTCAGCGCAGGCCCCGTCGCACCGTGACGGAGCATCGCGTACACGGCCGCACCGGCGAGTATCGCACCGAACGCTTGCGCGTCACGGACGAGAAGCTGCCGATCGCGCCGGCCGTTCACCTGCCCGAATGTCACCTGGTAGATCAGCGGCATCGAAAGGACGGTGACGGCATTCTCCTTGAACAGCATCGCTACCGCGGTCGTAAGCGATGTGGCGGCAAGCAGAAGCCAGGATCCTCCGCGACGGTAGAGCAGGCACAGGATTGCGATGAGCAGGAACCCGCTCGCCGCGCCGAGCTCGGCGCGGCCTACGATCCAGATGACGGGCTCGCTGTGGATCGGCAGGACGGCAAACAGCGCTGCAGCAAGAAACGATGATTCGCGCGCAAGCCCGAGCATGCGCGCGAGCGCAAACAATAGCGCCGCGCACAGCGCGTTCCACACTAAGTCGACGATGCGGAAATCGGCTGGTTGTGTGCGACCGGCGAGCCTGTTCCACAGGAACGTGAGCGTCGTCGCCGGACGATACAGATCGGAGCGCGCTTCGCCCCACCACGAGAAGTGACGGAGAATCCCGACCGGATCCGGCGGGCCGACGACCCACTCGTTGTCGACGACGGCGTTGAGATCGTCCGAGACGAAGTCGGCATGGAGCGCCGGCTGGAACGCGGTGACTGTCAGCACGAGCGCAGCCAGCAGCGCGGCCGCGAGGTCGAGAAGAGGATGACCGAAGCCGATGCTCTTCGCCGGCTTCTTCCTCTCCGGCTTCAAGGTCGTCAGCGCCCCGTGACGGTCACGGCAACGGCCGGCGGCGGATCGACCGGATCACCACCAGGCGTCGAGGCGTCCATGACCTGCACGAGGAATGAGGCGGGACTCAACGCTTCCTTGGTCTTGAATCCGCAGCGCATCACTGCGGCGGGCGTCGGAATTCCCTGGAGGCTGATGAGGCCGATCTTGGCAGTTCGCTCGCCCGGATAGTTGGCCGCGACGAGCGCGTCGACGAGCGGCACGCAGTCGACCTGGTCGCCGGGACCGATGAAGCACCCGGCCCGGCCGAGATGTGTCACCTCGAGCTGGAGCGCGCCGAGCCGGGGTGCGGAGGACTGGTTTACAGAGATCTCGAGCGTGTAGGCGCGCCAGCTCGATGGGCAGCTGTCGTCATAGCCCGGGTCGCCGTCGTCCCCGGACGGCACGCCTCCGCCGCCGTTGCCGCTGGAAGCGTCATTGGCGGCCGCTGAGCCGCCCATGTCGGCCCCGGGGGCATTGCCGCCAAAGGACGACGTTCCTCCGGCTACGAGCGGCTTGGAAGCCGCAGGAGCAACACGATTCGGGACGTTCGCGCTGGCCGTCGGGCCGGGAGTCCCCAGCGGCCTCGTAACCGCCCCGGTCGGCGCGATTGCGACTGCAGGAGCCGCCGGTGCGCCCGGTACGGCTGCTCCCGGAACCGATGCCGTCGGTGAAGCCGACGGTGCCGTCGCGATGGCTGCAGCAGCCTTGACGGCCGAAGCCTGCGCGGCCTCGATCGCTGCGTCGGAGCGGTCGGCTGAAGACGCGTGGCCGTGCGGGCTCTTCGCGGAAACATCGATGGCCTTGCCGGTCGCGTCCTCCGCGCTGGCCACGCGCACGGTGAGCTTGTCGTGAAGGACCGGCGCGGTTGCTCCTTCGGGAGCATGCATCTGGCACGCGACGAAATCGGCGGGACCGCGCAGGGCACGCGCGCCGCGGGTGTGAATCGTGAGCGTGCCTTTGTGATCGTCTGCAAATTCGCCGTCGACGCCAGGCAGGATGAACGCGCATGCGGGACTGCCGCCCTCGCTCGCGATGCGCGCTTCGGTCCCGGTGTAGTCGACGAGGATCGTCGCCTTGGCGACGTTGCTCACGCTTTGCTCTGGCAGCGACACCACTACGGAGACGAGATCGTGGTTCTCGCTCTGGCAGGCCGAGACGCAGGCCGCGGCTGCCGCAGCCAGGACGATGCTGCGATAACCGCTCATCTCGTGAGCCCTGCGGCCGAAGTCGTCGAGGAGATGACGGATGTCGACGTGACGACTACGGAGATCTCGGACGGATCCGCCGGGTGGTCGTGGTTGTTGATCGCCCCGGTGACCGTGACGTCAAAATCGTCGGCCGTCGGCTGCCGCGATCCCAGGAAGTTGCAGTCGAAGATATCGGAGCCTTCGGTAAGCGGCTTGTCCGAGGCATCGATGGCGATATCGAGCTGCCGATCGTCCTGATTGTCGCTCGCTACGATGGTTTCTCCATTCGAGCTGGCGGTCAGGCTGCATGCGACGGTATCGCCACTGCCGGCGAAATCTCCGCCCTCGTAGCGGACCTCGAGGTTGAGCGACTTCAGCGGCGTCGGCGTGTCGGTGAGACTGAACACGATGTCGAAGGTTTCCGGGTCGCTGTCCGGACCGCACGCAACGGAAGCGGCGACGGCGGCGAGCACAGCGGCAATGATCAGGGATGGTCGGTACTTCGGCATAAAGCCTGGCAGGGTGCGCACAGCAGGCGATCCTAGGGGAAACCCGGACGGCTCGCCAACTTTTGCAGCGAAGCGACGCGGCAATGGCTTTGGACAATCCTGGGACGATCCGAGGCTGTGCGATCGAGAACCGGCGCCATCGTTCTTCGATCGCATCCATCCCCGCCGGTCCGACGTTCACTCGTCCTGGCAGTAATCGTCGCAGCCGTCGCCGTTGACGGTGTTCGCGTCGTCGCAGGTCTCGTCGCAACCGATCTTGCCGTCGCCGCAGCGGCAGACCTGCACGAAGCCTCGGAACTGAACCGCACCGGGCCCGGTGATGCCGCCGACGCGGTTGATCGACGTGCTGGCCGTGGCCGGAACACAGAACAGTGCAACGGACTCGGGCCGCGATGCATCGTTCGCGCAGAAGTCGTCGCTCTCGTTGGTGCAGTCGGCGTTGCTGGTGCACGCCTTGTTCTCGAACGCGCAGTACTTGCCGAGCGGTGACGGCACGCCGGTGCGCGTGATGCGGGTCTCGAAGCACGGACGATTCGAGATCTCGCAGACGCCGCCGTCGTTGTCCTGGCACGTCGTGCTGCCCGCCGCGCAG
>DATNBU010000007.1 GCA_035571835.1 Candidatus Limnocylindrales bacterium
AAACGTCCGCCGCCGTACTTCTCGACCAGGTACTCGATGATCGCGCCCGACTCCGCGAGCACGAAGTCGCCGTCGCGGATCACCGGCGACTTGCCCAGCGGATGCACTTGCTTGAGATCGGGCGGCGCAAGCGAAGTCTTCGCGTCACGCTCGTAGCGCACGATGGTGTACGGGACGCCGATCTCTTCCAGCATCCACAGCACGCGTTGCGAACGGGAGTTGTTGAGGTGATGGACTTCGATCATGGCGAGCCCTCAGAGTTCTAGTCGAGCGCCGCGCCCGCGCGCTCGCGTGCAATCATCAGCACGATGCCGGTAACGATCAAGGCCGCCGCGAGGTACGCACTCAGCGCATGCGTTCCGCCGAAGGTCCTCTGCAACGTCGCAAGCACGAGCGGCGCGATGCCGCCGCCGACGATCCCTGCCAGCGTGTACGCGAGCGACGAGCCCGCATAGCGTACGCGCGTCGGAAACTGTTCGGCGATGAATGCCGCTTGCGGACCGTACATCATCGCGTGCACGACCAGCGCGGCCGCGATTGCGCAGGCGATTGCGACTGGCGATCCGGTGTCGAGCAAAGGGAAGAAGATGAAGGCGACCACCAGTGCGCACAGCACTCCCGTTCCATACACGGCGCGACGACCGAAGCGGTCGGACAGCGAGCCGAAGAGAGGAATCGTCAGCGCGTTGCAGGCGCCGCCGATGGAGAGAGAGATCAACGCGAGTGTTCGCGATACGCCGACTGTCATCGTCAGGTAAGAGAGCGAGAACGTGGCTGCGAGCGAGTAGAGAACATCGGGACCGATCCGTGCGCCACCGCCGATCAGGAGCTTCGGCCAATGCGCGCGAAACACCTCGCCGACCGGTGCGCGTGCCTGCGACTTGTCGCGTTCGAGTTGCCGGAACAGCGGCGTTTCCTCCACGCCGACGCGGATCCACAGACCGAACCCGACCAGCACGACGCTCGCGAAGAACGGCAGCCGCCAGCCCCACGCAAGAAAGCTTTCCTCCGGCAGCAGCGACGTGACGATCGCGATAGATCCGGTCGCCATCAACGTGCCGAGCGACGGGCCCATCTGCGCCCACGAAGCATTGCGGCCGCGGCGGCGCTGATCGCCATGTTCCACCGAGAGCAGCACCGCGCCCGCCCACTCCCCACCTAGCGCCGCGCCCTGCACGAAGCGCAATGCGACGAGCAAGGTCGGACTCAGCACTCCAGCCGCTGCGTACGTCGGCAGTGCGCCGATCAGCGCTGTCGTGGCGCCCATCACCATGAGCGTAGTGACGAGCACGAAGCGCCTGCCGTAGCGATCGCCGAGATGTCCGAAGATCACGCCGCCGATCGGCCGCGAGAAGTAGCCGACGGCGAAGGTCGAGAACGCGAGGATCGTACCGGTCAGCGGCTCGAACGACGGGAAGAACAGCTTGTTGAAGGCCAGGGCCGCGAGCGTGTTGTAGATCGCGAAGTCGTAGTACTCGAGCATCGTGCCGACGATGCTTGCCGTGGCCAGTCGAGCGGTGCGCGGTTGCTCAGCCAAAGCCGCCACCGCTCGGCGTCTGGATCACGAAGACGTCGCCGGCTTGCATCTCTGCGGAGTGGGTCGCACCGAAGTCCTCGACGGTGCCGTCGACACGTTCGATCCAGTTCTTGCCGGTCGCGCCGGATTTGCCGCCCGCCAGGCCGAAGGGCGCGACGATGCGATGATTGGCGAGCAGCACCGCCGTCATCGGTTTGAGGAAGCGCACGCGACGCTCCGAACCGTCGCCACCACGATGACGCCCTGCTCCACCCGAGCCACGGCGGATGCGAAACTCCTCCAGGCGCACCGGAAAGCGCCATTCCAGCACTTCCGGATCGGTGAGGCGCGAGTTCGTCATGTGCGTCTGGACGACCGACGTGCCGTCGAAATCCGGTCCTGCACCCGAACCGCCGGCGATCGTTTCGTAGTACTGGTGCACACCGTCGCCGAACGTGAAGTTGTTCATCGTGCCCTGGCTCGCTGCGAGCACGCCCAGTGCGCCGTAGAGGCAGTCCGTGACGACCTGCGAAGTCTCGACGTTTCCGGCGACGACAGCCGCCGGGTACTGCGGCCTGAGCATGGAGCCGGCCGGCACGATGAGCTCCAACGGCTTGAGGCAGCCTGCGTTCATCGGGATCTCGTCATTGACGAGCGTGCGGAAGACGTAGAGCACAGCAGCTCGCGTGACTGGAGCAGGCGCGTTGAAGTTGTTCGGTTGCTGTGCGCTGGTGCCGGTGAAGTCGATGCGCGCCGATCGCGCTTGCTTGTCGATGCGGATGGAAACACGCACGCGTGCGCCGTTGTCCAGTGCGTATTCGAAGTCGCCGTCCGTCAGCGCGTCGATCA